>DAOSWS010000010.1:0-52142 GCA_035593605.1 Thermoanaerobaculia bacterium
TAATTTATCGCATTTCTACAAAAGAAAAACCGACCCCGTTAGGGGTCGGCATAGTTACCGTTCAAGGGAGGCGGAGATGGCTGGATGGTGGATGGAGGATAAAAATGGCGGTTTTATTGATGGTTGGCGAGTGGGTAGATGGGTTGGATGGGATGATGGGTTTTAGGGATGATGGCTTTTAAGGCAGGCGATGGGATGAGAGACTTACCCCCTTGACGGTAATTTTGTTGGCAAAGAGCAAAGGCTTCTATTCTTAGAACAACTTCAGGTTCTGGAATGTTCCCGCTGCGTTTAGATGAAAACGTTAACACCCCAAACCCCGATTTATCCCATTACTATAATACGTGATTCTCAAAATTGCAAGGGCTATTTCCTGGATCGATCAGAATGCTGTCACAAATCCCAGGGAAAAGCGGCTGGATTCAAGATCCAGATCCCGTGCAACCTCCAGAAGCACCTTCCCGTTCCGGGCAAGGAGATAGTTCAGCGTAAGCGAAACGGATTCCCGCTCCGCGTTGAGATCATCCGATTCAATATTGTTATAGAGACCCGCGACCGCGACTTTCCCATCTGGTCCACCGGGGAAAAATAAGACTTCAACAAATCCCCCCTTTGTTTCGTAATCATCCCCCTCATACCCCTGAAAAAACGGATCATCATCCGTTCTCTTGAGGTACTGGACGTTGATCTGGAGATTATCTCCGGCGTCAACCGTCAGGTCCGGACCGATATAGGTTGTTGTGTTCTCATACCCATCGGGACTTTCCTCCACTCCCCGGTACCCGTAGACTCCCAGGCGGATCGGCCCCCATCCCTTTGAAAATCGAAGTCCCATGTTCTTCTCACTGTCCGTATCAAAATTATCATCCTCCGCCTCTTCGATCCCACTGCCATTCACAACCTGAAAGACACTATCGATCTCCCCCGGAAGGGTCCATAAAAACATGAGGCCCCGGTCATAGGTCAGATCCACCTGCGAATAGCCCACATGTGATTTATAGATCAGATAATCAGACCGTTCCAGCCTCAGCTCTCTCTTGAACAGGGGATCGGACACCTGGAACTGTCCGGCCATGAGATTGACAGGAAGTCCCAGAAGCGTATTAAACTGAAGATAGGCATCCTCCAGCTTTCCCGTTTCACCCTTTTCAAGAATATAGTAAAAATAATAGGAAATCCTCGGTGAGACTGGTCCTCCTGATAGTATTTTGAAGGCCCATGGGAATTCAGTGTCCGATTCAGCATGGGCATTTTCCTTGTAGGACAGATACCCATCCATGCGGATGGCTAGGGGGACCTCCCGCAACAGTGTAAGCATGGGATCTCCGACATCATAGGTCGCCCGGGCAGGCTCCTGTGAAGGGTCTTCCATCCGGAATCCCCGTCCTGCAAATTCTTCCCCGAATGGTTTCAGGCGTGGAAAGGGTGCATGGCATGTGGAGCAGGAAAACTTATATTTTCTTGCGAAGGCCGGGATGGCAAACAGCTGTTCAGCGACTGCTCCGAAAATCATGAGAATGAAAAGTAAGACAGCCAGCTTTCTCGTGTTCATGGTTTCCCCCCTAATCCAGGATCGTAAACGTTGTGGCATGGCTATTGATGCGGATTGGCTCCCATTCTTCCTCGGGTACCTTCAAAAACTGAGCTACCGAAGAAACGAGACGTGTGTACCAGATTTCAGCCGTCACGACGACAGGTCCGGCTGGCATTTCATCAGGAAGGTTCCAGGTAAAGGTTTCCGCTCTTGCCTCAAGCGGCGCCAGTCTGTAATCGTATCCAAACGAGGCTGTGTACCATTGGGAAATGGTGATCCGCCCCTTCGGATCCAGATACGCCATGCGAAAAATCCTGTCCCCGTCGGGAATTTCTCCGTCCCTCTTGAGACCTTTAAAATCAGGAATTTCTTTTATTTCACCAATATCCTGATACCCTAAAGCCGAAGATGAAGCGACAGTATATTCCTCTCCTTCAAAACCCTTCCGATCTACGGGAAGGTGGTAAACCGTTCCTTCCGCATCGGTCGCCGTAACATGGAGCCACAGGGCACGATCTTCCACGGAACCTGTGGGTACCTTATGGCCCGCTTTAGCATTGACACAGACCGCCGTCAACTTGATCGTATCTCCCGGTTCGGCCTCCCGGGTCTCCGGATGGATCCTGACTTCAATGACGCCGGCGAGTTTCCCGGGATCATGGGCTCCGTGAAACAGGTGCTGACGGACATCAGGAAGGGAGGATCCCATGCGTGCACTTCTTCCCGCGGCCGGAGGCATATGGCAGGACTGGCACACAATTCCGGCTTTTCCGTGGGGCCCCTCCTTCCATTCCAGATGTGTGGATTTCACAAACAGGTTCCAAGGGTTCTTTTCATTATGGCAGGCTCCGCAGAACTCGGCCGTTTTGTGATATTCACTCATTACCGTGACATGGTGAGGACTTTCCAAACCTTCGCGCGGTCCCCGTTTTGTCTTTCCCGGATCGACGATCCAATTGAAGTTGAAGGGTGTGTCCCCCTCGAATCCCGTCATGGTATGGCAAAGATCGCAGGACACCCCTTCATTGGCACGGGAGTTTTCGCTCGGACGGGGAGGAGGGACATCCCCGGCCATCAGGGCCAGGGGCGCATGACAGCCGTTGCATCCCGCCTCGACTTCCGCCACCTTCGGATCCTTCCTCGCATGGGGAACGGCCAGTTCAAAATACTCAATTTCATCCCAGATATGTGTATAGGATTGGGACATCATGGCCTGTTCATGCTGGCGCGCAATGTCGATGTGACAGGATGCACAGGCCTGAGGACGTTCAAAGGCATCATAGGGATGGGTACCCTCGATGCCGGATGCCACGGAGACATGCGCCAGAAAGAGTCCAAAACAAACAAGAATGAAAAATATTCTATCCGGTTTTCCCATTGAAGCCCCCCTTCAAACAGGTATTGGATATATTGTAGCATTGCCTTGAACACCCTGTGTTATGATTCCGCCGAGATGGTGCGTTCTTTTCCCTTTACCTGCCCAACATGCGGGACCGTCCACAGGGAAGCCGGACTCTGGCAGCCCTGGTGTATGGCATGTCTGGAAAGCCTGAAACCATGGCCCCTTTCTGCCTGCCCCGTCTGCGGTCAGGATCAGACGGAACCGGGACTTTGTGGAACCTGCCAGACAAATCCGCCGGAGAGAGAAGAGACCCGCCACCTTTTCACCTACGAAGGAACAGCCCGGGACATCCTCCATTCTTACAAATTCAAAACCTGGTTTTTTCTGTCCAGAGCCATGGCCATCGGCATGGTTCCCCGTTTATATGCTCTGGGACCGGAATTTAACGATGCTCCCCTCGTTCCCGTTCCGCAACATGCACTTCGCTGGTTACGCTACCGATTCAATCCGGTGGGAGAGCTGACAAAGCAACTGAGCGCTCTCGCCGGTCATCCAGTTCGAATTCTCTTACGAACGACACGTCATCGGCCCGCCCAGTCTCGACTTCGCGCCCGGGAACGTCGGGCCATACCTTCCGGCACCTATCGTTTCAAGACCGGCAATGCACCGGGACGTGCTATCCTAATTGATGATGTATTTACGACGGGAAGCACAATCCAGGCCTGTGTTTCGGCACTGAAACGCGGAGGAGTCCACAGGGTGGCCGTGATAACCTTTTCCAGGACACCACAGGGATGAACCTTATTCGTCGATGGCCCATCCTGCTGGTTTACCTTTATTTCACCCTTTCAGTCCTTATCGGCTTTTTAGCCTTTGAGCGAAAAATTTCCACCTTTAAACCCCTGGGATTCTATTTTCGCGGTACACCTCCAACCGTCACACAGATTGAAGCGGGCAGCAACTCGGAGCTGGCGGGATTAAAACCTGGTGACGTCATCCTCGCTGTCAATGATGAACCGGTAACCGAATCCACGCTTCGGGAAATTCTCCAGGACCATGCCCAGGGAAGTACCCTGAATCTTCGGCGGGACGGTGAAAAGCTCTCCATTTTTCTTCAGCTCCCACCTGGAGAAGTCGATTTGGCCTACCTCCTGTTTTCATTTACGGGATTTGTTTTCCTGATTATTGGAACGTTCTGCTTCGTTCGAAAGAGGATGCGGGCGAGCCTGATTTTTTTCTGGATCACTCTGATGGCTTTTCAGATTCTTGTCCTTCAGCCCGCAGGAAAATTAAACGACCTGTGGCGAAGCATTATGGGGTTTCAGTTTCTGGCTACCCTGCTCCTGCCCACAACCCTTTTCCACTTTACCCTCATCTTTCCCCGGAACCTCGTCAAGGGAATTCAGCGGCTCATCCCTGTACTCTACCTTCCTTCCCTGGCTCATTTCGTCGTAACGATGGACCTTCTCTTCTTGAACCGATTCTTCTCCCTCGGCGAAGAAGCGATCTATACGCTTAACGGACTGCGCACCCTGTGGATCATTCTCATGATTCTCTCGAGCCTGGTTACCTTTTCGGTTCAGTGGTTCACGGTCCGGACCAGTGTTCAACGAAGACAGCTGCAATGGATCTTTCTTGGTCTCGCTCTGGGGTTCCTTCCCTTTCTTCTCTTCTATGTTGTTCCCATGGAGACCGGCCTTCATCTCGGGGTGTCTCCTCTCATCTTCATCCCCCTTCTGACGTTCATCCCTCTATCAACCACCTATGCCATCTGGGAGTACAAGATCTGGGATGTGAGCCTGGTGATCCGGGAAGTCCTTTCCTATGCCATCACCATCGCTCTCGGGTTCATCGTCTATTTCTTCATCTACCACCTCTTATCAATCTTTCCAGAAGCGTCCGTGACTTCCCGATACTTTGTCCTGTTTGCCGCAGGGTTTGTGATTGCGATCTATTTCTTCCCCATCCATCGTTCCATTGAAGAATTGCTGACCCGTATTCAATATGGAGCTCAGTTCCAGAAACGTCAGGAACTTCTTGATTTTTCCCAAAAGATTCCTCAATTTACAAGTCTTGCAGATCTTCTGGACGCCTTCGGAAATCAACTCAAATCGACCCTTCAGGTTTCTTCCTGTAATTACTATATTCGGCGAAAAAATCAGTTCCACCGTCTGGAGGACGATCAAATCCTTCCCCCCATATTAACTCCGGAAGAAGTTAAAGACTGGACGCCCGATCGACACTACTCGATCGTTTTTCCTGTTCGATTTCAAAACCAGCTTCTTGCCCTCCTGGTGGTGGGCAACCGCGAAAACGGCGACCCCCTGTCCACGGAAGAACGCACGATTCTTCTTAACCTCTGCTCACAGCTGGGCCTTATGATTCACAACCTGATCCTTATTGAGGATATGAAGGAAAAGATGGATCAGCTGGCATATCTGCATCGGTTTAACGAGACGATTCTTCAGCGCAGTCCGGTAGGGATTGCCGTCACGGATGCCGCCGGCACCCTGCTGACCCTGAATGATTCAGGCCGCGCTGTCCTGGGTGCAATGAAGTCTTTTCCCACACTCCCTGAGAGTTTCCTGGAATCGGATCTTGAGACAAGAATCCTAGAGTATGAAGGAAAGACGCTTCTTATCTTTACAGCACCGATGGAAGTGGGGGATGCGACATTTCAATTAACGATCTTTAACGATATCAGCGAAAACATCTCACTCCGCCAGGAACTGGCCCGCCAGGAACATCTTGCCATTTTAGGTCAGGTATCCGCGTCGGTCGCCCATGAAATCAACACTCCGCTGACGGGAATCTCTTCCTTTGCGCAGATTCTCCAGGGCGGGCTGGATTCTTCAGATCGACTCTACCGCTATGCGAGCCATATCACGAGGGAGACCTTTTACCTGAGCAATCTGGTGGGAACTCTCTTGAAGTTCGCCCGATCCGGAGAACAGGAAACCGCACGCTGTGCTATCGGGGAACGGATCAAAGAGGCGATCGATCTCGTTCAACCCATGCTGGAGACGCATGAATTTTCCATCGATGTCGAACTTCCCGAAGATAACTGTGAGGTGACCATTAATGAGACCCTGTTCACACAGGCTCTCGTGAATCTGATTGTAAACGCATGCCAGGCCGTTCAGTGGAAGGGTCACGTTACCGTCCGGGCACGAAGCGATCGGGACAGGGTCTTTGTTGAGGTGGAGGATGATGGCCCCGGGGTGCCGCCGGCTATTCGCGAGTCACTGGGGAGGCCCTTTGTAAGCTCCGGAAAAAAGGGAAGCGGCACCGGGTTGGGACTTGCTCTTTCCCATGCTATTATTGATTCATACGGCGGAACCATTACCGTTGAATGCCCGGAAAAAGGGGGCACAATCTTTATCCTGGAGCTATCGTGTGCAAAAGACGATTCTGATCGTAGATGACCAGCCTGTTGTTCTTGAAGTTCTTTCAGACATCCTGCAGTCTGAAGGCTATGAGACCATCCTGGCTGATACGGGGAGCAAAGGTTGGTCCCTCTTCGAATCGGAAAATCCAGACGTCGTTCTCCTGGACGTCATGCTTCCTGATATGAGTGGGCTCGATCTTCTGGACCGCATGAGAGAATCGACCTCGATCACCCCTGTTATCATCATTACGGCCTATTCTTCCGTGGAAAATGCCATCGAGGCCATGAGGCGCGGCGCCTATCACTACATTCCCAAACCTTTCAAGAATCAGGAAGTTGTTCTCACGATTTCCAAGGCGATTAAAGAGCGCAGGCTCAAAGAGGAAAATCTCTTTCTCCGGAGGGAACTGGAAAGCCGGTATGCCTTTGGCAACATCATAGGAAAATCGGAGCCCATGAAAAAGGTCTTCGAATTGATCAGCCTTGCAGCCCCTTCCTCTTCGACCATCCTGATTCGTGGCGAGTCCGGAACGGGGAAGGAACTCGTCGCAAAGGCCGTGCACCATCATTCCAGGCGAGCACAGGGACCCTTTGTCGTTGTCAACAGTGGAAACATCGCCCCGGAACTTCTTGAATCCCACCTCTTCGGCCATGAAAGAGGTTCCTTTACGGGAGCTGTATCCCGCAAAAAGGGCCTCTTCGAGATGGCGGACAACGGTTCCATTTTCTTTGACGAAATCGGCAACATCCATTCCGAAACCCAGAGTAAGCTCCTTCGTGTCATGCAGAGTCGTGAATTCATGAGGCTGGGCGGCACAGACACTTACACGGTGGATGTACGTATCATTGCAGCAACCAACGCCGATCTTGACGAACTGGTACGGGACGGAAGGTTTCGTGAAGATTTTTACTATCGGCTGAACGTAATCTCAATCGACCTGCCTCCTCTCCGTCACCGGAAAGAAGATATTCCATTGCTTGTGGACCATTTCCTTCTGAAGTATGGTGAACAAAACCAGAAACAGAATTTGAAGCTGGATGACGAGGTCCTTAAGATCTTCATGGAATATCCATGGCCCGGAAATGTTCGGGAGCTGGAAAACGCGATTGAGCGCGCCGTGGTGTTGACGACCATACAAACCATCAATGTCGACGTCCTTCCTCAGCAGATCCGAATGCCCAATCGAATCATTCTCTCCCAGGGATCCCTGCCCAAGGATATGTCTCTCCAGGAAGCCACCGAAGAATTTCAGCGCCAACTCATTCTTCAAGCCCTCCATGCCTCAAATGGCGTACAACGGAAGGCAGCCCACATGTTGAAGGTGAAAGCCAACACGCTGAATGTCATGTTGAAACGATTGAATATTAAAGTCTAATGCCTGCCAACCTGACCCCGGAATATCACGCCGCCGAGGAACGGTTCCGACACGCACAATCTTCTGAGGAAAAAATGGAAGCCCTCGAGGCGATGCTCTCTTCGATTCCCAAGCACAAAGGAACCGAAAAGATGCAGGCCGACATTAAAAGACGCATCGCACAGCTAAAAAAGGAAAAGATGTCTTCAAAGGGGAAGAAGATTCATACCGACCCCTACCTGATCCGAAGTGAAGGAGCAGGGCAGGTTGTCCTTATCGGGCCGCCCAATTCAGGGAAATCCTCCATGCTTGTCGAGCTGACCCATGCGCGACCCGATGTGGCTCCCTTTCCCTTTACGACTCATAATCCCACAGTTGGAATGCTTCCCTTCGAGGACATTCAAATTCAGCTTGTCGATACGGCATCCATGAACAAGGATTTTCAGGAGCCCTGGGTGTTCCGGGTAATTCGAAATGCCGATATCGTGGGTTTGGTCCTTGACCTGAGAGGAGAGATTGCGCCCATACAATTGGGCACCATTCTACGGATTCTGAAAGATCAGAACATTCATCTGGAATACCATTCTTACAGGGGTCCCTTTGTCGACGGAAAGTTTTTCCGCCGCTCTGTAATTCTCGCCAATAAGCTGGAGGGAGAAGATGCTGAACTGAATCTCGAATTTCTGCGGCAGGAAGCCGAAGCTGAATTTCCCATTGTCCCGTTTTCGCTTCAGAACAGGAGCAACCTGGAAGAAGTCGGCAGGCTCTTATTTACATCGTTGAACAAGATCCGCATCTATGCAAAACCTCCCGGAAAGCCGCCGGAAATGGAAAAACCCTTCATCCTCGACAAAGGTGGCACCCTGGAGGAATTGGCCCGGCAGGTTCATCAGGATTTTGTCCGGAACCTTACCTACGCCAGAATCTGGGGTCCCTCAGCCATTCACGAAGGTCAGATGGTTCATCGGGATCACATACTTCTGGATGGAGACATCGTAGAGCTTCACATGAAATAGAAAGTGCTTCCATCCCCGATTTACCTTGCGGGCTATTCATTTGGTGGGGTATACTAGCCCGGATGGACATCCCCTCCTACGTCCGGAAGAGAGTGGAGGAGTTACGTCGGGAAATTGTACGACACGAAACCCTCTACTATGTTAAAAACCGCCCGGAAATTACCGATGCGGAATTTGACAGCCTTCTTGCGGAACTGAAGGACTGGGAGCGAAGATACCCGAAAATCATCTCTGCGGATTCCCCCACTCAGCGGGTGGGAGGTCAACCTCTCGAAGCCTTTGCCACCATAGCTCATGCCATTCCCATGCTCTCACTGGACAATGTGTACAACTTTTCAGAATTAAAGGACTGGGAAGATCGAAATCGACGTCTTCTATCATCCCCGGACATATATTCCTATGTTTCTGAATTGAAAATTGACGGCGTTTCGATCAGTCTCACCTATGAAAATGGTCGTCTGGTCCGGGCTGCCACACGTGGAAATGGAATGGAGGGAGAGGATGTCACCCAGAATGTGCGAACCGTTCGATCGGTACCTCTGATCCTTCGCACATCGATCCCTCTCCTGGAGGTCCGTGGAGAAATCTACATGCCGAAAGAGGCGTTCAGGGTACTGAACGAACGCAGGGAAACAAAAGGAGAACCCCTCTTTGCCAACCCGCGAAATGCCGCTTCGGGCAGTCTGCGGTTGCTGGATCCGAAGATTACGGCTCACCGGCAGCTCCAATGCTACGCCTATGCCGTAGCCCGCGTGCATGACCATCCCCTGAAATCTCACGCAGAGACGTTAACTTTTCTGGATCAGACAGGCTTTCGCGTCAATCCTTCCTGGAAGTTGTGCAGGACCCTCAGAGATGTGGAATCCTTTATCGAATTCTGGAGGGACAGACGGGATGATCTGGACTGTGAGATCGACGGCATCGTTGTCAAGGTGAATGAACTGAATCGTCAGGAAGATCTTGGCGTTACCGCCAAGTCCCCTCGCTGGGCCGTAGCCTTCAAGTACCCTGCGGACGGAAAACCGTCGATAGTGAGAAACATTACGGTGCAGGTCGGGAGAACCGGCGTACTCACGCCGGTCGCAGAACTGGATCCTGTCGAGATTCGGGGTTCGGTCGTTCAGCGTGCCACCCTCCATAACTTTGAGGATCTGGCCCGGAAGGACATCCGTATCGGCGATACCGTTCTGGTGGAAAAGGGGGGCGACGTCATTCCCAAGGTCACACGGGTCCTTCCTGAACACCGTCCGAAGGACGCTGTGGCATTTGAACTCCCCTCACTCTGTCCAGAATGCTCCCAACCCGTATCCCGTCTGGAGGGTGAAGTGGCCCTCCGCTGTATCAATCCTTCCTGTCCTGCCGTGGCCATGGAAAGGATTTCCCACTTCTGTTCCAGGAAGGCCATGAACATCGAAGGTCTGGGACCCAAACTGGTTCAACAGCTCTATGAACTTGGCAAGATTCGGGACATTTCCTCGCTGTATGAGCTCCAAACCGGCGATCTGTCTGATCTTCCCGGATGGGGAAAAAAGTCGGAAGCAAATCTGCTGAAGCAGCTGGATAACAGCCGGAAGGTTCCCCTGAGAAGGCTCCTTTTTGCCCTTGGAATCCGTCATGTGGGGGAGAGGGTTGCCGCATCCCTGGCATCCCACTTCGGATCGATGGATGCGATTCGGATGGCGACTCATGAATCCCTTCAGCGCGTACCTGATGTAGGTCCTCAAATAGCCCAGAGTGTCCATGCCTTTATGCACAGCTGGGGAGGTGAGGACCTTCTGAATGCTCTGAAATATCTTGGTCTGACCATGGAAGAACCTCGAAGTGAAAAGGAAGTTGGACCCCTGTCCCTTGAAGGTTTAACCTTCGTGATTACGGGATCCTTTGAAACCTTCACCCGGGACAGTTTGAAATCCCACATCGAAAGTAACGGCGGTACCGTGGTATCCTCCGTGAGTGCGAAGACCGATTTTCTTGTGGTGGGAGCCAACCCCGGCAGTAAGCTGTCCAAAGCGGAAGAAATGAACATTCCCCGGCTCACCCTGCGTGAGCTTATCCTGAAGGCAGAAGGAGGTATATGATGGAAATTCCCGCAAAAGTCATGATTTTTAATAGGGTGTACGACAATCTGAACGGTCAACCGGGAGTGCTCCAGTCTATCCATGATGCCGGCCTCTATGAGATCCAGGTGAAATTTCGTGATCGACAGCATACGGTCCTGCTTCCCGTGAGCCAGACCGTCCTGATTTATCAGGAACCCATGATGGAGGTTGCAGAGGTCGTTGACATCGAACCCTGAATATCGACACGCACTGGGCTATGATGCTCACCCGTTCAGAGAAGGGAGAACTCTCTATCTCTGTGGCGTCCGAATCGACTCGGCGACGGGTCTGGATGGAAACTCGGATGCTGACGCAGCCCTTCATGCCCTGATGGATGCTCTTCTGGGGGCTGCTTCGCTCGGAGATATCGGCGTACTCTTTCCTCCCGATGATCCCGCCTGCAGGGATCAGCGCTCTACGGAGTTACTTCAGCGTGTTCTCGTCCATATTCGGGAACAGCGGCCGACTCTCCGCCTTACCTTCCTGGATATGACAATCATCTGCAGAACTCCACGTCTTCAACCCTTCAGGGAAGCTTTGCAGAGATCGTTATGCCAGATCCTGACCCTCTCCCCGGATCGGGTCAGTGTGAAATTCGGTTCGGGTAATTCTCTGGGGTTTCCAGGACGGGGTGAAGGAATTGCAGCTTTCGCCTCCGTGACGGTGACCCTGTGATTCTGACCGGGTACCATGCTTCAAAGGAAGTTCTCCTCCATCGAGCAAATCTGGCACGCATTCTATACCTCGAGGAAAACCGTAATGATCATCGCGCCAGGGAGCTTGAAACCCTGGCCCGATCCGCAGGCGTCCCCATCAAGCGATCCCCTTCTTCTTTCTTCCTGCGACAGGGAGCGGCCGGTTCTGCATTTGCGATACAGGTTGACGCCCTCCCCCAGTACGATGACAATACATTCCTTTCGGGACTGGAAGGTCAACCCGTCCTCCTTATTGAGGAAGTATCGGATCCTCAAAATCTTGGCAGCATCTTTCGAGTCGCAGAATGTTCAGGATTCAGCCATGTGGCCCTGACTCTTCACCGTACCGCCCCTGTAAACGACACGGTCATGACCGCATCAGCGGGAGCTGCCGCCCACCTGACGCTGGGTAGAGTTCGAAATACAACCAACTTTATCAACCATCTGAAGGAACTGGGATACTGGGTCGTGGGAACAGCGGTCGAGGGAGGAAACCTCTATTCTACCGAAATTCCTCCGCCCTTTTGTATCGTTGTTGGATCCGAGGAAAAGGGGTTGCGAAGGATTACGAGGGAAGCATGTGATGAGCTTGTGGCACTTCCCGTTCTGGGACGAATCGGATCTCTCAACGTGGCAAACGCGACAGCCGCAGTCCTCTACGAGATGGTTCGCCGGACCCTTGGAGAGACGGAACAAGCCCTTCGGGAAAGCCGGAAGCCATCAAATCCTTCAAGTGACACTTGAACCATTTGCATAAAACCTTGACAACTCGGTGAAAATATCATAAGGTAAGCCTATGGCTTCGCACTTAGGCCTGGAGGTTAGGTATGAAAATTAAAATCCATTGCGTGATCGCAGGGCTTTTGATTATGGCGGGCCTTGTGTTTGCCTACCCGTCCAATCCCCCCCAGCCACTCCACAAAGTCGGCGATCACTGGACTCCCTACGATCCTCCGACAGAATTCCCCGAAGGCGTTGACGTTTACATCATCCAACCCGGGGAAACGCTGTGGGGACTCGCTGAGCAAAAGCTGGGCGACCCCTTCCTCTGGCCTCAGATCTGGGAGGGAAACACCTACATCACGGACTCCCACTGGATTTATCCCGGCGATCCGCTGGTTCTCACACCCGTTTCCGTGGAAGAGGTGCCCCAGGAAAGTTATGAGGAACAGGCTCCCGTCGAGGAAGCTCCTCCGGAGCCGGCAGAGTCTCGGGAGGCCGGACCCGATACAACCCCCATACCCCTTGGATTTGTATCGGATATGGAGTGCTTTTTTAAAGTGACACCGACGGACGTTACCTACCCTATTACCATTCTGGGCACGGACGACGGTTCGATGAAGTACACCATGACGGAAGGACAGATCGTTTATATCAGCGCCGGTTCCGAAGATGGAATTCAGGCGGGAGATATCTATTCGATCGCCCAGGATCGCGGGGTCATTAAAGACGACTCCGGAACAGAACTGGGACACGCCTGGCTTCTCCATGGGAAGATCACGGTTCTCTGCACGCAGGAAAAGACTTCGACAGCCCGTATCACAATGGCCTGTGACTCCATTCTGCGGGGATTCCACATCCTTCCCTATGAACTGATCCCGATTCCCACCAACATTCCTCAACCCTTTCAGCCGGCCTGCATGACGCCAACCGGAAAGGTACAGGGGAAAATTCTTATGGCGGCCGACGACTCCTTCAGTTTCGCTCAGGGATCCAATGTCCTCATTTCCCTCGGCATAGCAGACGGGATCGAGGCCGGCCAGTATATCCGCGTATACAGAGACCTTTCAGAAGAAGGTCATAACTATGTTGTTCAGGGACGGCTGGGTGTTCTCGAAACCTTTGATCACACTTCCAACTGCAAGATCCTTGAGAGTGTACGAGAGCTGCATCCGGGAGACCTGGTCGAACTGGAACAATAAAAGCATTTTATAAGGATTCTTGAACCACGCGCATTCGCGCGTGGTTTTTTTTACCCATGGATCTCCACCCTCCATGAAGCGGCTAGCAAAACAATGGATCCGGCTTTCGAATAACAAACTGGCTATTGATAATGTTGGGGACGATTTCATTGTTATCCGAACCGGACTATGATATAAAAGAACCATGCAGCTCGATGGGAAATTACGAACACTGATCCGGCAACTGGTTCACGATGGCATTCCGCTCAAGCAGGCATGTCAGGAGTTCGAGATCAAGTACATCCAGGAAGCTCTCAAACTGAATGATGGAAATCTCTCCCGGGCAGCCAAAGCTCTGGGTGTCCACAGAAATACCCTGTATAACCGCCTGAAGGGAACCGACCAGCCGAATCAATAAATGAGCAGTCAAAACGGCGAGCCGGCGCAGCCGTTCCCACGTTTCTCTGCAAAGAATTTTCATGATGAAACTCCGCCAGATTCAGACGCTTTAATCTTTCTATCTCTATCCAGGAATATTTGGGATAATGGTCTCCATGGATTCGGGTAACGCCTCTCGATTACGGAAGATTGTTCTGCTCTTCACGGCTTGCTGGATCGTGGCCTGCAGTGCCTCCGAACACTCCCAGCCTAACGTTCTTCTTCTGACGATGGATACAACACGATATGATGTCATCACCCCTTCGATAACCCCCCACATTCAGTCCATCCGGGAAGAGAGCCTGTGGTTCGATGCCTGTACCTCACCATCCCCGATCACACTTCCTGCCCACTCCTCCATCCTGACGGGCACCTACCCGAACCGCCATGGTGTCCGGGACAATACGATCTTTCGTCTTTCCGAAGATGCCGTGACTCTACCGGAAATATTTCAAGGCCGTGGCTACCATACTGCCGCCTTTGTTTCCAGCTTTATCCTGGATCATCGCTTCGGACTGAATCAGGGATTTCTTCGATACAGCGATCGATTCCTCCAACCCAGAAATTCAACTTCCCGGCTCCCCGTGGAACGAAGAGCGGAAGAAACCATCAATATGACGCTTTCTCATCTGCGCCAGAATCTTCAGGAACCCTTCTTTCTCTGGGTTCACCTGTACGATCCCCACGCAGACTACTCGCCACCTCCTCCATTCGACAGCCTTGCACCCAGCGAACCTTACATAGGAGAAGTAGCCTATATGGATCATCAGATCGGAAGGCTGGTCGATTTCATGAGGGAAACCCGGCTCTGGTACCGCACCGTGACCGTAGTGGCCGCCGATCATGGAGAATCCCTTGGTTCTCACCAGGAACCCACCCACGGATTTCTTCTTCACGAAGCAACCCTCCATGTTCCTCTTATGGTCCACCTGCCTCATCAGACGAAGGGGTCAGTGGTTCACCGTCCCGTTTCCCTGGTGGATATCTTCCCGACCATTCTTCAACTCACCGGTCTGCCGCCTTCCTCCTGTGACGGGGCTGATCTCATGAAGGTGTCAGACCGGTTGATCTATTCAGAAACTTATATTCCACAAGCATTTTTCTGGTCGCCTCTCTTTCGTGTTCGAAAAGATAATTCCGTTTATGTGGCCACACCCCATGATGCGGCCTATGACCTGAGCAATGATCCCGGCGAAAACTGTCCTCTCAGGGAAATTCCCTCCGAATTAAAACGGGCCGCGGAGCGGTATCGATCCAGAAATCCGGAGAGAGAGACACGGGTTCCCCTGGATCAGGAAACCATTGACCGGCTTCGATCCCTCGGGTATTTTCTCGCCGGAGGAGCAACAACCGGGGAGACGGTTTCCGGCCCGGACCCATGGACCCGGATGGGGGTGTTCCGCCGGTATATGGAAACGATGAATTACATTGAAGAGGGCCGGTGGAAGGAGGCTGAATCCGGAGCACGTGCCATCCTTCACGAAGAAGGAGATAACCCCCGATTTCTTCTTCTTGCTGCGGATATTGCATCCAGATGTGGAAAACCCCGGGAGGCGCTTGAATTTGCCAGAAGAGCCGTCCGGTCGGTTCCATCGGATCCCAGGAACCATTTCATGGAAGGTGTCTATCTGGAGCAGGTCGGGGATCGGGAGAGGGCCGAAGATGCCTATCGAGTTGCGCTTTCCCTGCGTCCCGACCATTCCCTGGCACGCTATAATCTATCGCGGCTCTATATTCTCGATGGAAATCTTGAAGAAGCCGAGTTGATTCTTCGTTCCTTACTCCGCGATGTTCCGACCCTTGCAGCGGGCTGGAACAACTTGGCCTACCTCATCATGGAAAAAACCGGGAATTGTGAGGAGGCTCTTCCTGCGGTTCGGAAAGCCCTGTCTCTGAACCCCCATTCCGTGATGTATGAAATGTCCTACGCATCCACACTCTGCGCGTGTGGAGAGCGGGATCGGGGAATTTCAATGCTTACCGCACTTCTCTCACAAAAAAATACCCCGGAACTGAAAGATCAGCTCCGGGGCGAAATGGACAGATGTAAAAATTGATTACTTTTTGCCCTTTTTCTTGTTCACGTCAGACTTCAGAGTCTGGCTTACTTTGAAGCGCACGGTTTTCGACGCCGGAATCTTGATCTTGGCGCCGGTGGCCGGGTTACGGCCCATGCGGGAGGCACGAGACACAACGTGGAAGGTCCCGACCTTGGGCAGGGAAACCCTGTCACCCTTTGCGAGAGAGGCTCTCACGCCCTCAAGGAAGGCATCGATAGCCGCTGCGGCTTCTTTTTTGGTGAGCTTGACCTTGTCAGCTACCAGTTCAACAAATTCGAGTTTGCCAGCCATTAGCAAACCTCCTCAATTAAATTTCATCACCTACTATAAGGCAAAAAAACGTCTTTGTCAAGTATTTGTATTAGCAGCAAGGTTTTTTTTCAGTATCATTCTAAATATTGAACAAGCCCTGTACTCAATGGATATTTTCAGGAACGGGAAATAATGAAAGCAGTGAATCCCCCGGACGTTCTATCAGGAAAAAAGCGAAAAACCCCCTTCCTGTCAACAGTCGGAATGATATAATCAGGGACATCCATCAAAGATGTCCTTAATTTACAGTCATTTCTACCGTTTAGAAATGTAAACACAACATCGTCGTTTTCTTCCGGCTCGAGACTGCATGTTGAATAAACCAGCCATCCGCCGGGCCGGACAAGCTCAATCGCACCCTCAAGAAGGGATCGTTGAAGCAAGCCCGACGCTTTGATATCGCTTTCGGAAAGACGCCATTTTATTTCAGGATTTTTTCCGAGTGTTCCCGTAGCGGAACAGGGTACGTCCAGCAGAACGACATCAAATGCATCCCTGCGAAATGCGGGGGTCTGCATTCGAGAAAGAAGGAAGCGGATCCCGGATTCATGCGCAGCAGCTGCATTTTGTCGTGCCCGGATTAACCGCTGTAGATGCACATCGTTAAGAATATGCAGCCGGGGATGTTTCAGCCGTGCCAGAGCCAGGCTCTTCCCTCCTGGTGCTCCACATGCGTCCAAAACGTGATCCCCTCCGAGAGAGGCCGCAAGCTGGCCCAGAGCCAGGGAAGCAGGATCCTGGACATAGAAGAGTCCCTTAAGTTTATCCCATGAATGAAAGGGATTCCCATGGGTTACGGTCAAGCATCCTGGAACAATAGGATGAAGCTCCGTTACCACATTACATGTTTCCAGTTTTTCTCTGCAGGCATTCACCGTGGTTTGACGGACATTGACGGATAATGTCAGGACGGGGATGGTCTGATCCGCTGTAAGGATCTGCTCAGTGATAAATCTTCCATAAGTGCGAATCCAGCGATCTACCATCCATCTCGGATGAGAGTAACGCAGAGAGAGAAGCTTTGCAGGCTCTCCCGTCCCGGGTAGGAGCTCCAGAAGGGGACAGGAAGCTGCACTTTTTCTGAGGAGCGCGTTGATGAACGCACCCGATGATGGAGCCCGCCACCTGGCCGTTTCCACGGCTTCATCCACGATCGCGTAAGGAGGACGTAATGAAAAGGTCAGCTGATAGATGGCCAGACGCAGTATATCCAGAACTTCCGCGTCAATCCTTGAAAGAGAGCGGGAGGAAAACCGTTCGACAACAAAGTCACAGAATCCTCGCCACCGCTGGACACCATACAGGAGATCCGTAAGTCTCCCCATCTCACCGGGAGGAAATCTGCCCGACCGACTGTCAATGAGAGGTGCAATATGCGCCCCGTTTTCCACACGTCGCAGGAGTATCAGAGCTTCACGGACGGCAGGTGAAACGTTCACCGGATTCAATATGGATACCTAAAGAAAAATCTCGCGCTGAAACTCTGCGTTTTCCTTCAAGCTGCACGTGGGTAATCACGACACATCCCCGTCCGGCGGCGACGCGAATGCCTTCGCGTCCGGAGGAGAGAATCGTGCCCGGAGGGGCATCCGAGGAATCGGGCAGAGGAACAAGCCAATGGACTTTAAAATTCTTTCCCCGGAAGAAGGTATAGGATCCAGGCCAGGGAATAAACGCACGGAATCGATTATAGATGGTCATGGCCGGAAGTTCCCACTGGATTAATCCGTCCTCTCTGGAAAGAGGATAACAGATGCTCGCTTCCGATTCATTCTGAGGAATCGGAACCAGACTTCCCGATTCCAGTTCATTCAGAGTCTCCACGAGAAGATCCGCACCAGCTTCAGACAGCTTTGTATGGAGAGTCTCCGAAGTATCTTCCTCGGTGATCGCCCACTTCCTCTGGAGAAGTAAGGGACCGGTATCCATTCCTTTATCCATAAACATCGTCGTAATCCCGGTAATCGTTTCACCTGCGGCCAATGCCGATTGAATGGGGCTTGCACCTCGATACTTTGGAAGAAGTGAGGGATGAAGGTTGACACAACCCTGAGGGGGAATCCCCAGAACCTCTTCTGGAAGAATCTTTCCGTATGCTACAACGACGATGACTTCAGACCCGATGGCACGCAATTCATCCTGGACTTCAGGCTTTCGCAGCGTCTTCGGTTGAAAGAGAGGAATTCCCGATTCCTTCGCCTCGCATGCGATCGGAGGCGCCAGGACGGGAAGGTGACGGCCGGCAGGTTTATCCGGTTGGCAATAGATCGCATCAAGGGTATGGTTAGACGCAATCAGTGCCTTGAGGCTCGGAAGAGCAAACGCCGGGGTCCCCATGAAGGTAAGACGCATGGTCCTAAGTGTACACGAAGGATGAAATTGGGCCAAGATGCAGCGCGGGTCCTGGAGAGAATACCGTTGCGGATCAGTTGAAAAAATCAGGTTCAACTTCCCGGATGCAGGCCATGAGAAAGGCTCGGGTCTGTACATCGGGATCAACGATCCGGCCATTAAAAACCAGGATATCGAGATCAATGGTCCGAGGTCCATATCGGTTCCGGCCTCGAACTCTTCCCAGCTCTTTTTCCACGCCTTTCAACCACTGTCCAAGCTCATCGCAGTCCATTTCCGTCTCCAGCAGAATCACACCGTTGACAAAATCATCCTGGTCCGAAAATCCGATGGGCTCTGTTCGAAGAAAGGAGGATACTGCCAGTACATGGTGCTTTGACTCGATTCGCTGTCGTGCTGCTGGAACATGGTGTTCCGGTAAGATATTCGAACCGATTCCCACAATGACTCGATTCATGTCTCCCGGGAACCGGAGCAGGTTATGGAGACAGAGTCGGCAAAGCGCAAAGCGTGGGGTTTATCCACTTCGACGGTTGCATGAATTACACCCTCTTCCTTCAGGACAAGGTCCAGAATTCTTCCGGCGAGTGCATCCAGTAGAAAGAAGGAAGACTCGTTAACCATATCGATAATTCGCTTTGTGATCTTTTTATAGTCCACCGTATCCTCAATGCGATCACTCTGGATGGCATATCGGCCCTCATAATCAAACTTGATATTAATGATGACATCCTGCAGTTGATCCCGCTCCCAGTCGTGGATCCCGATAATGGTCCGCAACCTTAAGTTCTTGATGTGGATTGTCATCGGTTCAGAGGTGTTCGCCGCCATCAACATATAAGCACACTCCTGTAATAAAAGTCTGATCGATCAAGGCCTGAATCGCAGCAGTCACATCGGATACATGCCCCCATTGCTTCAAAGGGAGAGAGGCACTCCTTCGTTTAAGATAATTCTCGTCTTCCCCGGAGGGTGGGAGAATCAGACCGGGGCACACTGCATTGACACGTATCCCGGGACCGAGTTCCTTTGCGGCCATTGCTGTAAAATCCGCAAGAAGCTTCTTTGAAAGCGTATAGGCAAAGTAGGGCGTAAAGTTCTCAGACACCTTTGTGTCCGCGATGTTGATAATAAGACCCCGCCCGACGTGTAAAGCAAAATCCCGTGTCAAAATAAAGGGGGCAACAAAGTTGATATCCAGGTGCCTGCGAAGGAGGGCCGGGTCAGTCATGGAAAGGGTGGCTCGTTCAAAAATCGATGCATTATTCACCAGTAGCTGAAGGTGTGGAAATGAGCTCAGGACTTGCGGAATCAATTGTCCAGCATCTTCTTCATCTGCCAGATTGCAATGAAAGATCTCGCAACGATTTCCCATGGCTACCACCTGATCCCGTGTTTTCAGGGCCTCCGATTCTGAATTATGGTAATGAAGGGCAATGTCCCATCCCCGTTGGGACAGATCGAGAACAACGGCCTGACCGATTCTTCTCCCCCCTCCCGTAACCAAAGCGGCTTTGCCCGTTTCCGGAAGGTTTTCCTTACCTCTGTTATTCTCTCTCATACGAAATAAAGGTATGGACGCGTTTCCCTTTCAGAGCATCCCTTCCATTGAGAAAGGCAAGTTCTACGAGGAAGATGGCTCCCATGACTTCCGCACCTCCGGACTCAGCCAGACGGAAGGCTGCCCTGGCCGTTCCGCCCGTTGCCAGAAGATCATCGATGATCACGGCCCGTTCTCCCTTTCGAAATGCGTCGGTATGCATTTCAAGGGCATCTGTTCCATATTCCAGGCTGTAGGTTTCCTGGATTGTGGTAAAGGGAAGTTTTCCAGGTTTTCTCACGGGAACGAACCCTATTCCCAGGTTGTAGGCCACCGCGCTTCCAAAGATAAACCCTCTTGATTCAATGCCAACGATCTTTTCGGCTTTCCACTTGCGGGCCACATCGGCCATCGCCTCAACGGCCGTCGTAAATGCATAGAGATCATTCAGAAGAGGGGTAATATCTTTGAATAGAATACCCTCTTTGGGAAAATCCGGGACGTCGCGAATATACTTCTCCAGTTTCATGACTTACTCCTTTGTATACGCTTTGCCAAGTAGCCGACAGCCCAGAATCCTCCCACAAGGAGGAGGATGAAAATAATGGTGGCCACGTTAAAATAATCCTTGATAATCGGCATGACCTGATGCCCGAACAGCCGGGTCAGACCGGCAACGGCAAAGAACCTTAATCCCCTGGACCCGATGGAGGCAAGAACGAACACATGAAAGTTCACTTTGAAGGTTCCGGCACCGATTGTAAAAATCTTATAGGGTAACGGTGTCAATCCTGCAATGGCAGTTGCCCAGGCATTGTACTTATCATAATAATGCTGCACAAGATCTACCTTCGGAGAAGCAAAAAACTTCAGCAGTACGGGCCGTCCGCCATAGGAACCGATCAGATATCCCGCCATACCGCCAAGAACGGAGGCCACCGTTGTGATCACCGCATAGAGCAACCAGTGCTCCGGTCGGGCCAGAACGAGTGGAATCAGCATGATGTCCGGGGGGATGGGAAAAAAGGAACTCTCCGCAAAAGCAAAGCAGAAGAGAGCGATCCCGGGATAGGGTCCGGCAAGAAAAGAGAGCATCCAGTTTTTAAGAGATCCCATTCACCGAACCCTTTTTTCCGCTCGTATCATGCGGCTTCCTTTAACATGCGTTCGTAAATCCGGTAGGTTTTGTACCGGTCGGCTCCCACCATGTCGGCGACTTTCTGTATCAGATAATTGTCTTCCAGAATCCAGGAAAATTCAGCCTTTTTATATCCCAGATCGAGCGCGGCCCGAAAACTTTCACCGTAGAGAACCGCATCGAGGCCACGAGTTCGAAACTCCGGCTTGGTTCCCATCGTAAAGACTCTCAGGGCATCGATATGTCGGCTTCGTATAAGAATTTTGAAGAGATTCAGAGGAAAGAGCCGCCCATCCAGTCCTCGAAGAACCTGGTTATAATCAGGGAGCGACATGATAAACCCGGCAGGTTCGTCCTCGATGAAGGCCAGTTGGAGAAGCCTCGGCTCGACCAGAGGTTTCAGACGCTTGGCCATATATAGAACTTCATCATCATCCATCGGAACAAAGCCCCAGTTTTTCTCCCATGCCGAGTTGTAGATATCCAGAACATGCTGGAGCTCCCGGTTAAAATCTTTGAGATTAATGGGTCGAACGATGAGAGATGACTCATGGTTCCTCACCCGTCTGGAAAGGCGTTCCAGACGCTTCAGAGGCTCCGACGTAATATCATAACTGTAAGCATAAAGGTCCTTGATCTTTCCATAGCCGCAATGTTCCACAAGGTCTCTGTAATACGGAGGATTATGGGGCATCATTAACCGCGGCGGAGTGTCAAACCCGTCAATCAGGAGACCACATTCGTCGTTTGTCGAAGGGTTCATGGGGCCACGTGAAGCGTGGACACCCCGGGCACACAGGAAATCTTCAGCCTCCGCAAAGAGGGAATCGGCGACCTCGGGATCTTCGATGGATTCAAAGAAACCCCAGAATCCGACCGTTTCATCGTGAAAACGGATGTGATTGTAATCGACTATGGCCGCAATGCGGCCTACGGTTTTTCCGTCACGAACGGCAAGGAAACAGGCATGGTCGGCATGGCTCCAGAATGGATTCCCCGATCCGAGAATCTTTCGGACTTCCATACGCAGGAGAGGAATCCAGTGAGGGTCACCGGCATGGAGACGGTAAGGAAGATCTATGAATGCGCGTAGGTCTTGCCTGGTTTCAACCCGACGGACTTCCAATGTCATGAGATCAGCCCAAGCTCCTTACCAACCTGCCGAAAGGCCTCAAGGGCCTTTTCAAGGTGTTCTCGTCTATGGGTCGCCATATAACTCGTTCGAATGAGAGCCCGGCCCGGAGGAGTGGCGGGAGAAATGACGGGGTTCACAAAGACTCCACTATCCTGAAGTTTTCGTGACATGATGAAGGCGGCCTGATCTTCACCCACAACAATGGGAATGATGGGTGTTTCACTGCTGCCAATGTCAAATCCCAGATTTTTGAACTCCTTCATCATGAAATGGGTATTTTCCCAGAGTTGAGATAGAAGCTCCGGCTCCTCATCGATAATCTGTAGCGCGGCGATCACCGAAGCCATTGTGGAGGGCGGCGGACTGGCGGAAAAGATGAGAGTCCTGGCCGTATGCTTGATCCAGTTGATCACTTCCCGGTCTCCCACAACAAATCCTCCTACGGTCGCCAGACTCTTGGAAAAAGTGCCCACAATCAGATCGACATCACCGAGAAGCCCAAAATGTTCGCAGGTTCCTCTCCCCCGGTTTCCCATGACGCCAACTCCGTGTGCGTCATCCACCAGAAGCCGTGCTCCGTACTTGCGGGCAAGAGAGTACAGCTCCTGCACCGGGGCAAGATCGCCCTCCATGGAAAAGACACCATCCACAATGATGACTCTTCCTCTCTTTTCTTCCTCCTGCTTGAGAAAGACTTCCAGATGATTCATGTCATTGTGGTTATATTTTCGAACCGCGCCGTAGGAAAGGCGGCATCCATCAATAATGGAAGCATGGTTGAATTTGTCAATAAAGATCGTGTCTTCGCGCCCTACAATGGAAGCAATCGTACCGAGGTTGGCTTGAAATCCGGTGGAGAAGACAATACAGGCATCCCGTCCCATAAATTCTGCGAGCTTTTCCTCCAGCTCCACGTGTATATCCAGCGTACCATTCAAAAACCGGCTGCCCGCACACCCTGCACCGTACCGGGAGATTGCATCCCGTGCCGCCTCTTTTACCTTCGGATGAGAAGTCAGGCCCAGGTAGTTATTGGAACCGAGCATCACCAGGGGTTTACCGTCCATGATAACCACGGGGTCCTGCTGGGAGGATATCATTCGGAAATAGGGATAAATGCCCATTTCTCTGACCTTCTGATCCTCCTTGAAGGCATAACATTTTTCAAACAGATCCACAAATCCTCCTCAGTGCAGCCAGTGTTGTTGACGGTACCAGGTCAATGTATCTCGAGCTCCGGATTCGAACTGAATTCGAGGGGAAAATTTTAACATAGATTGAGCCTTTGTTATGGAACATGTCCACTGCCGGGCACGTAATTCTCGAGCTTTTCCCGGATTAAAGATCGCCGTCCTGTGAAAAGACCTGGCCAGAAAAGCATTGATTGCCGCAGCACTGTGTACGACCCAGGCGGGAAGCGGAAAAACCACGGGCTCCTTTCCTGAAACCTTTCCCAGTAAGGAAATGAGCGACCGATACGAGTGAACTTCCGGATGTGCCAGGAAAAAAACGCCTTCACAATCATTTTCCGCTGCCAGGACAACCCCGTCCACAGCATCTTCCACGTGAATGAGCTGAAGCCGGGCCGAAGGCGGTGCCGGCAGGGGAACCCACCCGCGTTCCGCAGCCTGAAAGAAGGGAAAGATTTCACGGTCGCCCGGTCCATATACTGCCGAAAGACGGAGGGATGCGACAGAAGGTCCCGGTGTTGAGAGGAGCTCCAGTTCCGCCTCCAGCTTGCTTCTCCCGTAATGGCTTAACGGCTCCGGCGGATCGGTTTCCTCCCTCGGTCTGTCTCCCCGGGCAGGCCCAGCTGCGGCCTGGGACGAGAGAAAGACAAACCTGCGACAGGAAGGAACACGGGATGCCGCATGATAGAGTCCTATCGATCCATCCCGATTTACTCTGTAAAACTCACGTATGGTTCGAGCACGGGTCAATGCCGCCCCATGGATAATCGTATGGACACCCTTGACTGCACGTTCACAGACGGCAGGATCCAGAAGATCTCCTTCAATTACGTCAACTCCCTCCAGATCCGGAGGACACCGCCGGCGATCCCGCACATAGAGCCTTAGATTGTAATCGTGGTTCAATAGTTTCCGTGCAACATGGCCGCCAATAAACCCGGTGGCACCTGTCAGCAGGATCAGATCCATGAAAGAAATCTACCGGGATGGGTGGCGCTTCACTTGTACGCCGGGTTTAAAGTGGTGGCCTTTTTCAGGACTGCAATAGCCTTGTCAAAATCCTTAAGGCCTTCGTAGCTTTCCTTCATGTTGTAGTAGGCCTCTGCATAGTCCGGTTTATATTCCACAGCTTTCTGGAAGTATTCAAGGGCCTTCTTATATTTCTGCTGACGATTCTGAATTATCCCCAGGCAAAAAAGTGCCTCGGGATAGCGCTCTTCGAGGGAGAGGGCCTGCTTGAGGAACGTCACCGCTTTCTTATCCTCGCCATGGTGCATATGAGCCACTCCCATCGAAAGGGGGGCCTCGGCAAAAGAGGCATCGAGATCGAGAGCTCGCTGAAAGGATGCCTCGGCATCTTCCCACCGACCCAGACGTGTGAGAGGTATGATCATCTTCGTAAGGAGCTCCGGAGAATCAGGATAGAGCTTAAGACCCGCTTCACATACCTCAATGGCCTTTTCATCCTGATGGAGCATGCCGTACGCATGACCCGCCAGCGTAAAGACCTCCAGAGGATTCTTCTTTCGGCTCAAAATTCGTTCAAGGGCTAGAAGCGCTTCATCATACTCTCGATGGGTGATGGCAATCGAGGCCACTCGGATAAAGACACGGTCGGGAAGATCGTCAGACTTCATGCAATGAAGATACGCATCCCGAGCTTTCTCCTGTTTCTGGATATCCCAGTAACTGTCGCCAAGAGATAGCCATGCCTGAAGACCGAGTCCCTTCTTGGCTGCCTCGGAAAACATTGCATTGGCCTCTCGTTCATGACCCTCCATCGTGTGCCACAATCCAAGTAGATAGAGTGATTCCGGAGTACTGACAGAAAGCTGCTCCATCCAGATTTGCAGTTTTTCAGCCTGGTTTCTCAAAGAGTCGTGGTTTTTTTTACCACCATACGCTACCATTTCTTCATAGGATTCGGGAAGCTTTTTCGATACCCAGAGGGTGCGAAATTCATCAAAGAGCTGACGGCATTGACGGTCCGCCCACCGCTTCAATTGCTGGGTTTCTTTTTGAGCCTGATGGAGTTTCTTTTTCAGCTCCTCTTCGGAGGCTTTATAGGATTCGATTTCATGTGCGTGCTCTTTGATCATGGAAGCCCGTTCTTCTTCCCGTGCTGTATTTTCCTCTGCCAGGCTTCGTTCTTTGTCTGAAAGCTGGGTTTCCAGGATTTCTGACGCCTGTCTTCCGGAACGGTTACCCATCTTGATTCCGATCACCATTCCGATGATTGCGCCGATAACCAGACCCACAATGGCGGCCAGTGCCATGGTTGCCCCCCCTCTTGATGATGGATGCATTATAACATGGCCCTACGGGTAGAATGTCATGATAAGATGAGAGCCTTGAAGGGTAAGCGCATTACAATCGCCGGAGCGGGTCCGTCAGGTCTCGCCGCTTCGATCATTCTGGCCCGAGAGGGCCGTACCGTGGAGGTCATTGAACGGGGACCCCATCCCGGACACCGCTACACAGGTGGATTCCAGGTTATCGATGACTACTCTCTTTCCGAGGGAGTTGTCGATTTTTTCCACCGCACTCACCTTCCCCGTCCCGATCTCTTTTATCCTCTCCAGCAGGCCGTCTTTTTCACACCGGACGGGAAATCTCATACTGTCAACTCGGCCAAACCCTATGGATATCTGATCCGTCGACGGATAGAAGGTTCACTGGACCGGGCCCTCTTCCATGCGGCACAGGAGTCTGGTGTAACCTTTCAATTTCAGACAATCGCCCGCAGTGCCGATATCACGGCCACCGGTCCAAAGCAGGTGGATGGAGTTTCCATGGAGAGGCATTTTTCCACGGATTCGAAAACGCGAATCTGGGTTCTTTTTCATCCGGAACTGGCACCCGGTGGATATGCCTATCTCTTCACCCATAATGGATCGGGTACGTTTGGAACGGCCATCACACGCAAATTCCGGAAATTACCATCCTGTTTTGATGCAAGCCTGAATTTTTTCCGGTACCTGGAACCTGTCCCCATGGAGGATATCCAGGTCGGTCATTCCTACATGAATTTTTTCATCAAAAATTCGGCAGTCGAAGCCGGTACGCTCTATTCGGGAGAAGCAGGAGGATTCCAGGATTTTCTCTTCGGTCTCGGGCTTCGCCAGGCCATGGCAACCGGGGTACTGGCGGCGGAAAGTCTTCTCACGGGTGAGGATTATGACACACTATGGAAGACCCTGCTGGGATCCAGACCGCGGGTCAGCCTGGTAAATCGATTCCTCTATGAACTGGGTGGAGCCTTCGGGTTGAATCGTTTTATCGCACTGGCAGCCGAGAAGGACTTCCAGACCTTTCTTCGTTCATGGGTCAGAGGAACGGGATTTCATCATTGCCTCTACCCAATCGTCGCGCTTTTATGGAAGAATAGAGGCACATGCGGACACACACTGATTCCCCACTGGTGTCGCCGGCGCTGAAAGCGGAGTTTCATCGATGCCGGGACATTACGTACCGGCACGGTCCGAATTTTTCCGTGGGATTTCGATTCCTCCCCACGGACAAACGATATGCCGTCTTCTCCGCCTACGCCTTCTGCCGTTACGCCGACGACCTCGCTGATGAGGGAAACCCTGTAGACGAGGCCCTCCTGGAAGCCTGTGAAACGGAACTATCCCGTACCTACAACGGATCGCCCACCCATCCAATTACACGTGCTCTTGCTCGAACGCTGACACGATACCCCATTCCCAGAGAGGCGTTTCAGGGATTAATCGATGGTTGCCGTCGCGATTTCACTCACAAACGCTATGAAAGCTTTGAGGAACTTTCAATATACTGTGATCTGGTGGCCGCAACCATTTCCGATATTTCCCTCGCGATCTTTGGACCTCTGGATCAAGAGGCTTACAGACTGGGAAAAGACCTGGCCTATGGGCTCCAATTGACCAATATCCTTCGTGATGTGGGGGAGGATGTATCCAGGAACAGGATCTATTTGCCGCTGGATGAGCTCCGCCGTTTTGGTGTGACGGAAGAAGATATTCTGAATTGCAGGAACAGCCCGGAATATCGATCTCTGATGGTATTTCAGGTAGAGCGGGCACGAAATTATTTTCGAAGAGCCCGATCCCTTCCGGAACATGTCGAGCCGGATGCCCGTTTTACCGTCCGTCTTATGGCTGGGGTCTATGAATCCATTCTCGAAAAGATCGGGAAGCACCCGGAACGATCCCTTCAACAGGAAACAACTCTTTCTTTTGCCGAGAAGGTCTGGATCGTTTTCTCGTCCTTTATCCGTTAATCCGGATTAGAACAAGCCGCTTGAATCGAATCGTCCTGTATCACCAGTGGGCGATTCTGAATCCGGGGTAATAATGGTCGAGAATTTCCTCAAAGCTTTTGCCGCTGGCGGCCATTCCAAAGGCTCCCTCCTGACACATCCCCACTCCATGTCCCCACCCTTTTCCAAAAAAGAAAACACCCTCCGGTGTGGGAACCATGGAAAACCACGTTTCTGGGAGTTTTAATGTAAATCGAACCTGTAATCGTTCCAGGATGGTTGAATTCGAAATACCATTAACTCGGAGAGACAGAATACGTCCTTCCTGGCTTTTCGAGAGAATGGCAAGTTCACGGGCTCCCTCCACGCCCGTCCACTCTGCAATTTCAGACCAGGAACGGTATCGGCTCCATCGGGACAACCGGGCGCGCCCATCCGCGGAAGAAGGATCTCGGGGTCGGCTGAGGATCAGGACACGCAGGCGATCGTTTTCCGAGTAAAGACGGACCCGGTCTCCCGGAAAGAGATTGAGGGAGTCCACCGCTTGAAGACTGTCCATCGTTTCGATGAAGAGTGCGGGGCGATTCCATGACCTTGGTTCAGATTCTCCGAGGAGAAGAAGCCCTTCCGGATCTGCACGCTGAACAATCCCCTTGCCCACGGAGAGGGTTCCGGATCGCAGCATGAAACGGCCCAGGAGTTCCACCATTCCTGCTCCATGGTGGGGTGCTCCTCCTGTCTCCAGATCATCAAAGAAGGAGGATGCAGCAAATTCTTCACAACCGGAATGGACAAGGTTCGGATCTTCGGAGAGGTTTTCACAATGCTGGCCGGGATCCCTGCCCAGCAACCGGGACAAAGCGGCACGGGGATCGCCCTCAGCGGTCAGGAGAGCCGCAGCACCTGCCGGGGAAAGGGACACCGCCTGACCTGCAACCTTCCAGGAGGGTAACGGATAACAGGGTACACCGGTGAAAAAGGAAGCCACCGGGCTGGAAAAGATTAAATCGCCCTGGATGGTGTGTCCTCCACATGCCGCCGTGTAATAGGTCGCCATGGGAACATCCCTGTAGGTCAAAATCAGACCTTCCGTCTCTTCCACTGCTTCAGTGGACATGGGATGCTCAGCCTCAAATCCCTTATATACCTGACAGGATGGAGTACCACAAATGTCATATTCCTTATCCAGGGGATGGGACATTTGAACAAAAGCATAGCTGCGTGCCGCGACAGCCTGAGCCTTCAATGCCTCCAGAGCGGGATAGACTTCTGGCCCCATTTCCGCCGGAACAACACCGCGGAGATAGTCCTCAAAGGGTAATGTATTGATGACAAGGATATTGGCATCCCTGGCCACCAGGGTAAGACTTCCACGGTACGATTTCTCCTCCACCTTCCAGGGATGTTCAGAATTCTCAGGAAGGATCATGGGGGAAGAGAAGGACATACCTGTCCCGCATGCATCTGAAAGGATCAATCCTCCCGGATCGGTTGAAACTGACACGGGCAGATGAAAGACGACATCTCCCAGATTGAGAACTTCTGAATCCGAATCCAGCATCACAGCAGGTGCCTCCCGGACCAGGACACGTATCTGGGGTGAAGGAGAAACGGAAAGCAACATCAGGCAAAAGGCTAATACCATGAGACTATTATCCCACACACCCTGCTCAGCTGAAGACAGAATCTACATGCATGTTGTAATTCGCACTATATGCATTTTTATAATATCATTTTTACATATTTGCCCTTGACAATAAATTAATGAATGATAATATGTGATCATCTTGCAAATTTAAGGAGACAACATGACAACTGCTGCCGACATTCTCAAGCAGTGTGACCGGGACAATGTAAAGTTCCTGCGACTGATGTTTACCGACATCCTGGGGATGAATAAGAACGTCGAAGTTCCCCGCTCCCAGTTTGAAAAAGCCCTTGCAGGTGAAATCATGTTTGACGGTTCCTCCATCGAAGGGTTTACCCGAATAGAAGAATCCGACATGCTTCTTAAGCCCGACCTTCGAACTTTTCGCACCTTTCCCTGGGATCACAAGGGCGGAGGTAAGGTTGCCCGGCTTATTTGTGACATTTACAATCCGGACCACACGCCCTTTGACGGGTGTCCCCGGTTGACCCTGAAACGGGCGGTGGAAAAAGCCTCTTCCATGGGATATAAGCTGGTGGCGGGTCCCGAAGTGGAGTTTTTCCTCTTCCAGCGGGATGATGAAGGGAACCCCATCGTTGAAACCCACGATGCGGGAGGGTACTTCGATTTGACTCCGGTTGACCTGGGAGAAGAGGCTCGCCGCGAAATCGTTGAGGATCTGGAAATCATGGGATTTGAAGTGGAGGCCGCTCATCACGAAGTCGCTCCGGGTCAGCATGAAATCGACTTTCGGTATATGGACGCCGTGGAAGCCGCCGATAACGTCATGACCTTTAAATTCATCGTGAAAAAGGTAGCTCTCGACTACAATCTGCACGCTTCGTTCATGCCAAAGCCGATTTTTGGCGTAAACGGCTCCGGCATGCATACCCATCAGTCTCTCCTCGATCAAGAAGGAAATAACACGTTTTACGACCCCAAAACCGACGACCAGCTGTCAGCCATCGCAAAGGGCTATATCGGGGGGATCCTGACCCACGTACGTTCCTTCGTGGCGGTGACCAATCCACTGGTCAATTCGTTCAAACGCCTTGTTCCGGGATATGAAGCGCCTATCAACGTGGCGTGGTCCGAAAAGAACCGGTCCCCCCTGGTCAGGGTTCCCGCAAAAAGGGGAATGTCCACACGATGTGAAGTTCGCGTTCCCGATCCTTCCTGTAATCCCTACCTTGCTTTTGCGGTCATGCTGGCTTCCGGGCTTGACGGAATTGAAAGAAATCTGGATCCGGGACCTCCGGTTAACCGCAACATCTTCACGATGAGTGAACGGGAGAAACGGCGTCTGAAAATCCGCCAGCTGCCCCCGAAATTATCCGATGCGCTCGATCTGCTGGAGAAAGATCCTCTGATGAGGGAGACTCTTGGAAACCATATCTTCTCCCATTATATTTACACCAAGCGAACCGAGTGGGCTTCCTACATTTCCGCGGTTCACCCCTGGGAGATCGATCGTTACCTTGTAAATTATTGATTATTGTCCGCACTCTATGATCACATTTAATAAACCCGGCAAAGCCGGGTTTATTTGTACCTCATTCAGGCTTGACGGGAAGCAAGCTGGCCGCAGGCCGCTCCAATGTCCCGACCATGGGAACGTCGGATAGTCACCGTAAGGTTGGCCTTCAGCAGAATCCGAAGAAAGTGCTGGATCGTATCCTCCGGAGGTTCCTGGTAGGGCAGTCCTTCCACCGGATTGAAAGGTATCAGATTCACCTTGTAGAGGCGTTCCCTCCCCTTTAACAACCGGTTGATCTCCTCTGCCTGGTCCGGACGGTCATTGACGTCCTTCAACATGACATATTCCAGTGTCACCCGCTCATTTCTACGACGGGGATATTCATCCAGCACCTGAAAGAGCTCGGTCAGAGAATAGAGCCTGGAGGCGGGTACGAGATTCCTTCGTAAATCATCCGTGGGTGCGGAAAGGGAGAGGGCCAGTCTTGGATGGGGCTTCATCTCTCCCAGCCTTTGTATTTCTCTTATGAGGCCTACCGTGGAAACCGTGATCCGCTTCGGGGAGATTGAGGAATACATAAACGCCAGGGCAGCTTTGACTCCCTTCAGGTTCAGAAGCGGCTCTCCCATCCCCATGAAGACGATATTGACTCTGGATGCTTCCAGCCCCCGCACCGTCAAAAGAAACTGCCCGATGATTTCTTCCGGTTTCAGGTTCCGTCCAGCCGTCTTCCCTGTCAGGCAGAAGGCGCAACCCAGTGGACATCCAGCCTGGGATGAGAGACAGAGCGTGGTCCGATCCTCCCCCGGCATGCGGACCGATTCCACGATGGAATCATCCTCCATACGGATTCTGTATTTCACCGTTCCATCGGAAGAGGTAAAGGATTGATCCACGTCGGGGAGAATAATGGGGTAACGCCTGGAAAGATCGAGCCTGAGATCTTTCGACAGGTTCGTCATCGCCTCATAATCGGTGATGTACCGTTCCGAAACCCAGTGGTAGACCTGTCGAGATTTATATATCGGAAGCCCGGATTCAAGGAAGGAAGATTCAAGTTCTGCCCGGGACAGGCTGAGAAGAGGAGCGATCAACGACCTTCCCGGCGCGGAACCTTTTTGATGGGATCGACACCGATTCGCCGTAAAAATTCCATATCTTCACCGGTAATCTTGAACTGAATCCCCTTACCACCTGTACGCTTGATCAGGATTTTTTCCCTGTGAAGGGGCAGGTTCACATTGTTCTTTTTCAGACCCACCGAAGATTCAAGAAGGATATAGATATTAAATCCTTCCCCTTCCAATCGGTTAAGAATGGCCTGAACCCTGGGAGAATCGGTCACGCTTTCCGAAATCGCCCGGGTGATTTCCTTCAGGATTTCTTCGTGTGTCGAACTCACGTCTCTATTATATCGTCATCCCGTAAAGGGCCGCAAGGTTGCAATACGATTCTTCAGGGGCACCCCGTTTCAATAATAGGAGATTCAGCCGAGTCAACGGCAAAAACTCGATAATAGAAGATTTCTCCCGGGTCCACCTTGTGATCCGCCGGCGCCTCGAGAAGGGGTGTTTCATAGAGAGCGGGGACCTGAAAGACCGTAAAATCGGGATTGTTCAGTTGACCAACCACCTTGTAATGGGTATAGGCTGTCTCACCATTGCAGTTCGTGGGGCTGGCTCCCGCATCGGTCCAGTTCATCAGGAAGTCCTCACCCAGCTTGTTCACGTATAATGTGGGCTGCGTACCGGTGATCGGAGCGTGGCCCCAGGGAGGAGCACTGTTATCAACGGGGTTGGGATCGCTCCAGAACATCTGTCCGATCAGCCGATCCAGAAATCTCAACTTGGTCGAAGGCGTAAATGCATCCTGCACGTTTTCAAAGGCGAAGGGCATGAAGGCGACACGATAGGGCTGAGAATAGTGGGTCAATGAAGTTCCGGCCAGAATCTGTATCGGCTCGAGGGCATAAGCCCAGAGTCTCTGAAAATAGGGATTGGAATTCAGCATTTCGAGTCGGTCTGCATAATTCGGAAAGGTAATTCCATCCGGACCGTAGTTCGTGATTCCCATCGTGAGCTCTTCGGAGCTGTAGGTACCGCCAAATCCGTATAGAGTGCCTGAGGCATCTTTCAGAAAGTCCTGATAGACCCGTTCCACGCCCAGATGGGTGAATGCGAAATCACCTGAAGGAACAGAGATGTTTCCGGGTCCGTAACGGTCCATAAAGTAATCCTGAGTGGAGAGGATCAGCCTTCCCGGATCATTGAAGTCGATAATGCTTGAATCCAGATAGGTCGCAATTTCTGCTTCAGGATTAATTCCCAGATAAGCATCCCACGGATTGGGCGTCAGCGTGTAGATATCGTCCTTTCCGGTAAACCAGATGATCATAGGATAGAAGGCCATCCAGTCATTGGGAAGGCCATAGGATGCGTAGGTGGGTGCGGCAAACATGGAGGTATCCCAGAGCGCATAGGTGAAGCCCAGGCTGTCCAGGAGAGACGTATAGACGTCCACGCCCGTGGTGTTGGGCGCTTCACCCTCGTCCTTGACAAGCATAAAATCCGCGAATCCGGCAAAGGATCCGTAGGCATCCAACCAGCAGAACTCCGCCGTGGATCCCACGGCGAGGTTAAATTCAAAGGAGAGACGGTACCCGGTTGGAGCGGAACCGCTTAACGTCATAGAAAAAGTGGCATCCGCAGAACCACTCGCAGCGATCGACCCCAGACAGACCCAACGATCGGAATTAACCGTAAGGTAAGGATCCCTGAGTCCATAATAGACATAAAAGGTCTGGGCGACGGTATCGTCATTGTATACGGTAAGAATCACGTCAAAGGTCTCACCGGGATCGGGAATCCCATTCCCGTCACCGCTTACGGAATCATCAAAGACCGCAGAAGAGTCGTAAGGAATGTCACAGAGGGTCTCATCCGATCGGTCAAACCAGGCCTTTGTATTCGCCACCAGAGTCTGGAGTCTGGAGGCCGTGGCATCCGATTCGGGGTTAAAGGCCAGAAAGAGCGCTTTGTAGTCATCCAGGCCCACAAGACCGATGGAGTCGATCATGATCAGGGGACTCTCATACCGTAATCCCACCGCTTTCCGGGTGGCATCCGGATCGGAGGGCGCCTGCGCCGTATAGTAGACAGGATCACCGTACCGGGTAATCAGGGCGTCGGCTTTGTATGTAAATGGCGTGTTGTCGATATCGAAATAATAGACGGCAGCGTCACAACCGAATTCGTCACTGATGGGACTGCCCGGAATCCCCCATATGCGCAGGGGGGACGGGGATGAAGTCCACACGTCGTTATAGACTTCCGAGACCTGGAAATAGTCATTCATGAGCGATCCGTCGGGAAGACGGAGGTGCTCACCAACACTTTCAGCCTGTGTCACGTCCCAGAGGATATCCTGGCCGGTCAGGAGCATATGTCCGCCCAGATCCAGGAAAGTCCTGATCCGTGACTGTTCTTCCACGCTCAGAACTTCAGGAACTCTTCCATACGTTTTTAAACTTATATCATCGACTCTGAATCGTGTGTTATAGGACCCATCGTTGTCCGACTCAAAGTAGATTCGAATCGTCTGCCCTGCATATCCCAGAAGGGAGAATGATTCCCCGGCCGTTGGGTGGCTCACATATCCTGACGTGTAATCTTCATCGTAGTAAGTCGCCAGGGTCTCAAGATCATTTCCCTGGGTATCCTGGATTTTCAAGGTCAGGGAGTCATACTGCCACGGAGAGGTTTCCGTGGTTGCAATCCACAGCCAGAATGTCAGATTGGCCGTTGTTGCATCGGCTGGGATATAGACGTCCTGGTACAGGTTATCGGAATAGTTCGTCAATCCCCCAAAGTAGGCATACCAGCTTCCCGTGTGAGCATACGTTGCATTACTGTAGATGACATCGGAAGTACCCAGGCTTTGCTGCCATAACCATACCGATGCGGCGTCGTACCCGTTTTCAAACCCGGCATTTCGAATCCGCTCGTTCGTATTCGTAGGGGAATCTCCATAGGATTCACCCGTAACCCACACTACGTCCGCACTGTTGTTCAGCGTGGCAGAGTCCGGTGGACCATAGAGGGTTGTGTCCCAGGTCGTATAGGAAATGCCGGCATTGGTGAGAGCCGTTTCATACAGTGGTCCCACATCGTCACAGGGAAGGCTGGGAAAGCACTGGGTCGTGTCGGAGGAACCATCATCATCGACCAGAAGGAGTCCTGTTGAGCAGGCGGCGGTCAGGGTGTAGGATCCCATGCTGTCCGCATACTTCCCGTCCACAATGATGTAATAGGTGCCCGCGGGGCATCCAGGATAGATAATCGTATCTTCCCCCGCCAGGATCATGTTACCCGTATCGCAGGTTCCGGTATCCAGAAGAAAGACATCCAGGTCCGGATTCAGAACGGGATCCGGTTCGACGTGGATCCGAAGATCGCATCCACCGGCCACCGTAACCTGGTGGACAACGTCTGGTCCGTATTCTCCCCAACCCTGGTCGATCCATACCGGATCGGGGTAGTCCTTTTCCTGAAAGGTATTCAACGCGGAGGAAGTGTCTCCGTGATAGGGAACTCCCGGCGTCAATGTGACGGTCGCGGAACAGGCCGTCATGGGTGTCGGTGTGGAGAGGATGGTGACACGATTCTGGAGATTCCTGTGAAACATCTTTTGTACTGCTTCGTCGGAGGGCCTTCGGGGAATGACAGAACTCTTCCCCGCCCATAGAAGAGCGGGGAAGAGAAGAAGACAGCCCAGAATCGTAAACGGTCGGTTAATTTTTCTTAAAGTCAAAAGCCCTGTCACCCAGATCTTTTCGGGGAAGATCGGTCAGTGTCGATCCGCTCGTGGCGAAGACAAGATCGTCGCGGTCGTTGTAATTTCCGGAATAGCAGGCATTGGTACCCGGATCGGCGTTATAGACGATCTGGACGCGGAGGGCCTGGGTGGATCCCGCCGTGCCTGAAAGATTAAAGTTGTAGTAATAATCCTTGGCGCCGGCACCGTCGCACTGCGTTCCAGCCAGGAGAGTCCAGGTGGGGCTGGAGGCGCTGGTTGCGTAATAAAGCTTCACATAGTCGGCATTGGAGTAACAGTATACGGAGAAGTCGACTCTTACTTCCTGGCCGGTCGTGAGGCATCCACCGCCCGTCGTGGCGACCTTGATGGATTCGACCGATTCGTCGCTATGGCAGGATCCCGACGTACCGTCTGTGCAGGTACCGAGGGTGTTGTTCTGGTCTCCCGGTTCATCGTTCCCGGCACATTGCAGGAGAGTCGCAGGAGCGTTACAGGAAGCACCCGCCGTCGTGCAGGCCGGAGCACCAAGGGAACTATTGAAGGAGGCTGTGAGATCGCTGCACGATCCGCCTCCGCCTCCACCCTCGACGACCGTTGCCTTCACGGTGTAAGAACCTGCGGCGTAGCCGTAGACACCGATCCACCACGTACCCGCCGTCGGAGAGGTTTGGACAATCTGTTCCGAAGTCGTGCCGCCGTTCCAGGAACGTCCATCATAAGAAGACGTTGTGGGTTTTGCGTTGAACTTCGTGTAGAGATCCACATCGGCGGAGAGGCCGGTCAGATCGACGGTGAGGCTCGTGGCTCCGCTGGGGACGGTGATGTAGTAGTACTTGTACGCACCCTGGGAAACCGATCCGCCGACTGCCACACCGCTGGTCAGTTGCGTATCTCCGGACACAACGGAGGAAGTGAAGTTCTGACCCGTCTGGTTGGCACCGCTGATGGTTACACTTCGTGAGGTTGGGGAGAAGGTATAACCGGAGCGGGACGGCGTCACGGTATAGGAACCGTTGGAAAGACCACTGAAGGAGTAATTTCCACTGGTGTCCGTCGTGGTGGTATTGGAGGCGGCTCCGCTGAGGGTGATCGTGACCCCGCTGGCCACAGCCCCGCTCACCGTACCGGAGATCGAGTAGGTCGTCTGGGGAACATTCACGGTCACCGTGCAGGTTGCCGGTGTTGCGTCCTCGTTTCCGGCAGCATCTCTGGCCTTGACTTCAAAGGTATGGGAGGCGTTGCTCAGTCCGGTGTAGCTCTTGGACGTCGCGCTCCCGAAGGAGGACCAAGATCCGGAATCGATTCGATAGCTGTAAACCAGGCTTCCCGTAGGTGTCACGTTGTCCGAACCGGTCCAGGTGAAGGTCGTACTTGAGGTTGTAATGGTCGTGCCACACTGGGAGGAGGTTATGGATGTGGTGGGCGCGGTTGTATCTCCTCCACCCGAAGTCGTCCAGGTCGCCGTGACCCGGAAGGGCATCGACGTGCCGGTATCCCAGTTGTTGACGCCAACGTACCAGGTTCCCGCGGTCGGGGAAGCAAAATTACAGGTCTCGCTCGTCGTTCCGCTGGTATAGGGACGACAGTCATAAGACGATGATGTCGGCTTGGCCCCCTGCTTGACGTAGAGATCAAGGTCCTTGGTGAGGTTGGAGAGCACGACGCCCAGGCTGGAATCACCGGATGCGGTCGTGAAGGTGTAGTAGTTCCATCCGGCCTGCCGCGTACTGGCGGTCATCGTATCGTTGTAACCCACTCCATTCTGCAGGACGGGGTCTCCGCCGCCACCGGAAGAAACCGAGGTAAAGTTCTTACCTGTCTGGTTGGCGCCATTAATCGTCACCGACAGGGACGAGGGCGTGAAGGTGTACCCGGAAGCGGAAGGTGTCACCGTGTAGGTCCCGTTAGAGAGGGACGAGAAGGTGTAGGTTCCGCCGGAAGCGGTTGTCGTTGTAGCCGAGGCCGCGCCGGTCAGGGTCATCGTCACACCGGATGTGATGGCACCGGAAACGGTACCGGAGATGGAATAGGTTTCGGAAGGAGTAGTCACGGTTGCCGTAATCGTGAAGGAACCCGCGGCGTATCCGTACACACCGGCCCACCAGGTGCCCGCGGTCGGGTTGGCCTGCGTGCAGGTCTCATTCCCGGAAGAGGAATAGGGACGGCAGGTGTAGGTAGAAGAAGTAGGCTTGGAGCCCTGGCGTGTGTAGAGATCGACGTCCGCAGAAGCATTCGTCGTCTTGATTTCCAGGTTGGTGGCTCCGGAAGGAACGGTGACGTAGAAGTAGATCCAGGACTGGTAGGCGACGCTGGAGGCAAGACCCACGCCGGACTGCAGTTCTGTTTCCGTTTGCTGGGTCGCACCGGTGAAGTTCTGGCCGGTCTTGTTCGCCCCGCTGATCACAACCTGCAGGGAAGATGGCGTGAAGGTATAACCGGACTTGGTGGGCGTCAGGGTGTAGGTACCGTTGGCAAGGCCGGAAATCGTATAGGTTCCATCGGTGGCCGTGCTGACGGAGCCGGAGGAGGGGCCGGAGTAGGCCACGGCGACACCGGAGATGCCCGATCCGCTGGCACTGATCGTGCCGGAGATGGAGTAGGTTGTTCCGCCGCCGCCGCTCTGGGGGGTCACAGTCTTGCAGTCGGACAGTTCCGAAAAGCAGGAAGCGTTCGAACCGACGGCAAGGATCCGGTAATAATAAGTGAACCCGTTGGCTACGGTTGTGTCCGTGTAGGTTGTGGATGTGGTGGATCCAACCTTGATGTATCCCTTGTCGCAGCCGAAGTCGTTCCGAAGGATGTAATAGGAGGAAGCTCCGGAAGAGGAAAAGGAAAGCGATACTGAATTGTCCCCGGCCGTGGCGGAAATGGAGGGTTTTGTCGGTGTGGTGGAGCAGGGGGAATTATTGTAATTATAGGAAGAACAGGCCACGCCATGCCGGTTGAAGGCATCGTAGATATCCTTGGAGTGGGGGGTACCGTTGCTCAGGTTTCCATCATTATCATCGGCGACCAGAAAGGTGGTGTGCCAGTTGGAGGAACCGCAGCCTGAGGCCACATAGTTGGAGCAGGTATAGCCTGAACCCGATGTTGGCCGGGTAAGAAAGTAGAGACGGTCGAGGATGTACCAGTTCGTGGCGATATCGAAACCAAGGTCACGGTTGGCAATGTCCCACATGGCTTCAGAAAGAGGATAGGATTCGCAATGGCCTTCCTTCCCGCACGGCCCCTTATAGGAATAGTCTGTCGGACAGCTGTTCTTTACAAAGGAACCGATTGTGTGCGGAGAATGGGACGAATGGGCATTGTAGTCCACGTCGCGGACGCCCGTGCAGGATGTACAGGAATCTCCGTACCCGGAACAGTTCGACGTGAGGAATCCAGGTCCGACGCAGGAGTCGTGAGTCTGCAGGAATGCCATGGTGTCACCGTATGTTTCTCCGGTGCCATAATCACCTGAAACGGATCCGTCATTGGAATCAAGGCCATGGCCCCATTCGTGGAGGAAGATCGCCGCGATCTCTCCCGTGTTTCCGCATCCGCCGCCAGAACGGAAGAAGTTGATCGCCGACCCATCCCAGTAGGCGTTGCATTGGTCATTGATGTTCATGTTGGCCGTAACCTGACCGTTGAGCCAGGTCCGGCTTAAAAAACTGCGAGCCTTTTCATTAACGCGGCTCACATGGTAGTAGCAGGAACGGCTGGCATGGGTATTCCCGGATCCGCCGACGCCCGGAGTGGTGCAGTCCGTTCCCCCGGAGGTGCCCAGATTCAGATCGTTGGGAGCCGTCCCGGTCAGGTTGATGGAGCCGCAATTGTCGCTGATCTTGACGTACTTGCCCTGGAGATAAGTCCGGATGCTTCCGCTCGCAATGGAATACTTTCCGGAGGAATCGGCATAGACACCGGACTGAACATCCGCGAAGGGCATGGGACGAAGGGTCTCGGATGATTCCGACTGGCTGACCTCATAGACGCCGCCCTTGACGGATCCGTAGGCGTTCGAATCGTAGAATTCAAGGACCTGACCGGAGTGGGCGTCCACATGGGCCGTCCATGTTCCCTTCTCACCGGCCCGCTTGAAGCTGACTTCCCAGACAAGGGGATAGTCGATATGGTCTCCCAGCTTGCTGGGGATCTGTTCGAGTATCCGGGGCATAAAGAAGAGGTTGCCCGGTTCGATAAGGGTATCGGTCTTGGGATCGAAACCCCCGGCATAATCAAAGGCTACGAATTGTGCCTGTTCCGCCGAGAGGGCGGGATAAGGGTCGAGCTTAGTGAAATTCTCAGGGAGTACTCCTTCGGTGCCGAACTGGACCATGCGTCCGTGGTTGCATCGAAAGACGATGTGGGCGTCCTTAATGGGAACCCCCTGGTAGACCACATCAAAATCGATGAAGGTTAGGTAGTTGTCGTCTCCAAAATAACCTGAACGTGACGGATTAATCTGGAGGTAGGATGGATCGATGGCCTGGAAGATGTTTCGATAGGTCGAAATGAATTCTTTTCCAATCGTATCCAGCTTTTCCATGGGTAAGGCCATTCCATCGGGAACCCAGTCAATCCCGATCCCCATCACGTTGGCCGGAAGGCCGGAGTAGAGATCGATGTAGACATCCCATGACGGACCATGGTTCAGGGTGAAGGCTTTCCAATCCGCAAGATTGGGAAGCTGGTCCTTGACCTGCGCGAAGGATACCGGATAGCTCTTCACCATGAGACTGTCATCCCGAAACGCATTGGAATCGAGAGAACCGGTTCCCTCTTTCACGACCTGAGCGAAGGTTGCAGTGCTGAAGCACAGAACAACGGCTAAGAGTGCAGCCCAAATGTTACACCTTTTACGCATGGAACCCTCCATCGGATTTAGTGGCACGGGATTAGGGAATCCCCTTCATGCCGTAATCCTACGACAAAGGTCAACGATTGTCAAGAGGGGGATCAAATCTCCGCTCTAACGTATCTTCATGTGCGCCTCAGCGTATGTTTTCCTGTTGACGCAACTTTGTGAACGGTGTAACATTCGCCGATATGCGTGACCAACTACTTCAGCTGATTCCCGAGTTTTTAGAGATTCAGGATCCCGACCTGAGGGAACGGACCCTGGCCTGTTTCGAAGACGCCCTGCAACGCGGAGGCTGGGTACCCGACGATCTCAGGACCATGCCCTTCACCCTTCTCCTGGATCCCTGCCCTGCCTCGATGGCAGAGCATGTGCGCGGCAACGTGCTTGTCAGTCTCGGTGCCTTTGACGCCATGAAAAAAATTTACGGAGATCGTATTCCTCTTAACCGGGACATTCTGGTGTCCGGGGCCCTGCTGCATGATGTCGGCAAGCTCCTGGAGTACGCGCGTAAGGACGGAAAGGTGGTAAAGAGCCGAAACGGTAAGCTTTTACGCCACCCGATGTCCGGGACAGCCCTGGCTTTTCACCATGGTCTCCCGGAAGAAGTCCAGCACATCATTGCCGTGCACGCCAAAGAAGGAGAAGGGTTTAAGCGGACCCCTGAAGCTGTCATCCTTCACCACGCAGATTTCACCAATTTCGAAACTTTCCATTGAGGTGATTCATGGGACGTTCCTTTTCCCAGAAGATCCTTGCCGCATACAGCGGTAAGGAGTCGGTTGAGGTCGGAGAGATTGTCACTGTCCGGCCCGACCATGTACTTTCCCACGACAACTCGTCCGCCATTTCCAAAACCTTTGCGAAAATCGGCGTGGAACGTGTCTTTAATCCCGGCCAGCCCGTCATCGTTCTGGACCACTGTGTTCCAGCCGCCACCGAAGCGTACGCGGAAAACCACAAAACGATCCGCGATTTTGTCCGCAGGCAGGGGTTGCAACACTTCTATGACATACAGCGCGGAGTATGCCATCAGGTTCTCATGGAGGAAGGCTTTGCCCGGCCGGGCGGATTGATCCTGGGTTCCGACTCCCATACGACCACATATGGAGCGGTGGGCTGCTTTTCCGCCGGGATCGGGCGAAGCGAAGCCGCCGCCATCTGGGCGACCGGGGAAATGTGGCTGCGATGCCCCGAAACCTTCCGTATTAATCTCGAAGGAGAACGACCCCCGACAGTCAGCGCCAAGGATGTGGCCCTGGAAATTATCGGGCGAATCGGTGCCGACGGGGCTCTCTACCAGGCGGTTGAATTTACGGGTCCAGGCGCCTCTGCCATGTCTGTGGATGAACGCATGGTCCTCACAAACCTGGCCGCGGAGATGGGCGCTAAAATCGGCTATGTTCCTCCGGATGAAAAAACCTTTTTATGGTTGAAAGACCGTTCCTCCAACGGCTCAACCCCGGTCTATTCGGACCCGGATGCCCCCGTAGCCGGAGAATTAACAATTGATCTTTCCTCCCTGACGCCGAGAACTGCCCGACCCCACACGGTGGATAATGTCTGCGCCGTCTCAGAGGTTCGAGGTATACAGGTTCACCAGGTTCTGATCGGGACCTGCACCAATGGACGTCTCTACGATATCGCTGAAGCCTGCTCCATCCTCAAAGATCGCAAAATCCATCCTCAAATCCGGCTCCTCGTCTTTCCCGCAAGCTCCAGCGTCTATCGGGAGGCCATGAAGCTCGGCTACCTGGATACCATTCTGGAAGCCGGTGGTGTCATCATGAACCCGGGATGCGGCCCGTGCCTCGGAGCCCATGAGGGAGCCCTTGCACCCGGGGAAGTCTGCCTTTCCACTGCCAACAGAAATTTCAAGGGACGGATGGGGTGCAACACAGCAGATATCTACCTTGCGAGCCCCAGAACCGCCGCGATCACAGCAATCAAGGGAGTCATCGACGATGAAATCTGAGGGAACAGCGTTCTGCTACGGAAACGACGTCAATACCGACGTTATCTTTGCCGGTAAATATACCTATACAGTGAACAGTCCTGAAGAGATGGCCAAGCATGCCCTGGAAGATCTCGACCCCGAATTTGTCACCCGGGTAAAGCCCGGTGATGTAATTGTAGCGGGCACCAATTTTGGATGCGGATCATCAAGGGAACAGGCTGTCGTTTGTTTGAAGGCATCCGGTATTTCAGCAATTATTGCGCGATCCTTCGCTCGGATCTATTATCGCAACTGTATCAACCAGGGTCTTCCCGCCCTGATTCTGCCGGAAGCCGTCGATGCGATTCGGCCGGGAGACCGGGTGTCCGTGGATCTGGCAAGGGGTGTTGTGGAGACGGCGAATCAAACCTTCACCTTTCCGCCTTATCCTCCTGAGATTCAGGTCATTCTTGAGGCAGGCGGAATTATTCCTTATATTAAGTCACAGTTAAAGGGCTGATTTATTTCACGCGGCCGTCCGGATCACCGTTCAAAATCATCTGGATCGGTGACTTCCGATACCACCTTCCATTCAAGAGTTTCCCTGTCCATTGATCCGAGACGTTCCAGAGGGACCCGGAGATAGGTTCCCAGGCCCTCAACGGCAGAGGTTCCATCGGAAAGAAGAATTTCCCCCGTCCCCCGGAAGATGCGGCGTTCTTCTTCCGTGACTCTTGCTACAAGACGAATCTCTCTGTCCAGAGGAACAGGATGTCGATATTTAATGGAAAATTCCAGAGTCACACCCCATATCTCCTCCCCGTGCTTCACCATAATCGCCCGTCCAATGGCCTCATCCAGAAGTGCCGCGGCAATTCCGCCATGGAGCCTGCCCGGGTACCCCTGATGCTCTTCTCCGGGAGAAAAGATTGCCAGGAGTTCTCCGGTCTCCATTTCATAAAATCTTGCTTTCAGTCCGTGGGGATTGCGTAAACCACAGACATAACACATCCGGGAATTGGGCTGTTTCTCCGTAATCCTGACTTTCATGGAAGGACCTCCTGCATTTGAGTCTGCTGTCCATCCTACCAGAGGTATCCATAGTAACGTTTGGGAAGAGACCGGAATGCGTTTATAATATCTGTGTGAAGGACTATCTGATCCTTGAGGGCAGTCTGGACGCAATTCTTCTGCCCGACGTATTGACCTTTGTCTCCATGATAAAGAAGACGGGCCGTCTGGAGCTTCACAGGGATGACGTGGAAATTACGTTTTATCTCAAACGGGGAGAAGTCGTATTTGCGCAATCAACTGATCGTGAAGATTCTCTCGGTCTCTTTCTTCTTCGGAATGGAAAGATCTCTCAGGATCAATATGATGAGTCCGCCAGGGCACTCAAACCGGGCCTTAAACACGGCAAGCTTCTTGTGAAAATGGGGTATCTAACCCCCAAGGATCTCTGGTGGGGCGTGAAGCATCAGGTTCTGGATATCATTTACTCGACCTTTTCCTGGAACTCCGGTACCTTCCTTTTCTATGAGATGCCCGACTCCATGGTCAAACAGTCCATCGTAATCGGGACATCGACCACCTCTCTTATCATGGAGGGAATCCGGCGGCTGGATGAATGGGCTCGAATAAAAGAAAAGATCCCTAATAAAAATCTTCTTATTTCACGCATGGAAGTTCCTCAGGAGATCCTGAACGAACTCGAGCTTTCCCCTGTGGAGCAGAAAATTCTGACCCAGCTTAAAGACAATATATCCGTCCAGGATGTGATCCGCATCAGCGGATTGAGTGAATTTGATGCATGCCGGGTTCTGCTCACCCTTATTACAGCTCAGGCGATCCTTCTCCATGAGCCGGCCAAGGAAGAAGCAGCGGAAACCGAGGACCGCGAAGTTCTGATGGAAATCATTTCCGGATATGCAGATCTTTACGAAAGTATCTTTCAGGATCTGAAAGAGACGGTTGGACTCGAGCGGACTCAGACGATATTCCGGGAAGTTCAGGAAAACCAGCGTTCCTCTTCTGAAGTCTTTGAAGACATCACCTTTGATGATAGCGGATCTTTTGATGTCGGTACGATTCTCTCCAACATAGCGGACCTTCCCTTCGAAGAGAGGAAGATCATTCTTGATGACGCGTTAAACACATTCCTCTCTTATCTGCTATTTGAAGTGACGCAACATCTTACCCCGGAAAGGAAAGAGGCTCTCTACCACGATGTCAGTGAGCGAAAGGCCCGGCTCGAAGAAATCGTCAAAATCGACGATCTGCTGACGTAAACCGTCCCATGCCAGTCTGACCGCAGGATCAGGGCTCCCCTCTGCCGGAGCCTCGAAAGAACGTTTTGATTCGGATGGGAAAATGGATTCCTCCGGCCGACGGGAATGTATGCGATTCCGGGATCGATGGCTTCTAACCACTCCAGGGATGTGGAAGTCTTGCTCCCATGGTGACCCACCTGGAGCAGTTCCGTCCGGGGCAGGCCGGGAAGGATGCAGGGTTCAAGATCTGCGGGAAGATCTGCGGCTACCAGAACGCTTAAGGATCCCGCGACTCGAAGAACGAGACTTCCCTCATTTCCCACTAGGGCTGGATCCAATCCTGGAGGCCAGAGGGCTTCCACTTCCCAGGATCCCAATGAAAATCGGTCGCCCCGGGACAGATACCGCAGAGGAATCTGATGCTGAAGTGCAAGGGATCGGATATCAGACCAGCCAGGATCCCGGCTTGCGGAGAGAAAGATGGACCCCACGGGAATTTCATGGAGGAGTCCTTCAACAGCACCGGTGTGATCCACATCGGGATGAGTTAATACCAGGACGTTCAATCCGGCAATTCCATGCTCGAGAAGAACGGGGAGAAGGGAGTGATTGACCGGCCCACGTCCCGTATCAATTAACATGGCCTCTCCACAGTCTGAAAAAGCCATGGCAAGCCCTTCCCCAACATCGACACCAAGAACAAAGGGTTTCGGACTGACGGGAATTCCCGTAAGGATCAGCCAGAGCGCAGCTATGGCCAAGGGTCGAAAAGGCCTGTCTCTCCGGAGAACAAGAAGAAGGAGTATCCCTCCCATGGCAAGGAGGGTAATCGGGATCGAAGGAGCGGGGATCCGATATCCTCCCAGAAAAGATGAGGCGGCGTTATCCAGAATTTTATGCATCCAGACAGCAGGAACCTGAAGAATGGGAAGAATAAGACCCGGGGTCAGCGAGGCGAGAAGCGACAGCGGCAGAAGGAGATAGAGAGCCAGGCCCAGGAAGGGTGTCAGGAGACCGGAGAGAAGGGTGATCGATGTAAAGTAATAACCCTGAAGGGGCATGAGACAGATGGGCAGGCAGAAGGCCGTTCGGAGAGACTCTACGATGACCGGCCCTCCCTGCCATAGAAGGAAGATGAACCCCGTTGCGACATAGGTAAAGACAAACCCTGGAAGAAGAACGGTTTCGGGAAACAACACCGCGGAGAATATCAGGGAACCTGCCAGGGCTCCGGGAAGTGACAACGGCCTGCGAAAAAGAATGGATCCCGCATAGAGAATCACCATCAAACCCGCCCGGGTTACGGAGGGTCGAAACCCGGTAAAGATGATGTACCCGAAAAAGAGCACAATGGTTCCCATTGCCGCAATTCGGGGAGGAGGCCGAAAGGGCAGGGCTAACAGAATCAGAATCCCGGCGAGAAGGCCTACATGGAAACCGGAGATGGCAAGAAGATGCATCAGCCCGGACCGTCGAAAAATGCGGATCGAAGCTTCCTCCATCTCCCAGATCCGCCCCAGAGCAAGCGCCTGAACCAGTCCGCACGCTTCCGGATAGAAGGATTCATATCTTCGAAGATTTCGGGAAAGCCAATCATTCCATCGCAGCGGTGCGGCAAGCGGGTGCCACCACACATGGCCTTCGTCCTGAATCAAACGCCGGCTTTTCACTCTCAGATAGTGAGGGGGAGTCGAGGGCCATCGGACAAAGGATGGAGGCGGTGGAGTGTCGACCTCACCCGTCACCCGCAGACGTGCCCCCGCCCCCCACAGGCTCGAGGGGTCCTCCGAAGTACGTAGAGACAGGATCAGCGGATGTCCTGTCGAGGTTTGTGCGTGGATACGCCAGTCGTATTCTCCCTTCCACCACAAGCCTTTTAAGACAATATTCCCTCGAAAGATCCCATCGGACAGGTGTCCCTGATTCAGGAATGCCTGACTCCAGAGACAGAGCGTGACACAGACAAGAAGAAACGGTTTCCTTTTTAATAAGAGGAGGAGAAGCGTGATCAGAAGAAGACAGAGAAAGGGAATATTCCAGGGATGATGCACCAGATATCGGAAGACAAGTAGACCAACACAGAGTCCTCCTGCGTACGTCTGTCGGTTCAGGCGAAGAGACGGGGAAGGTGAAATCGTTTCTGCAGTTCCTCTCGGAGTAATAGATCGCGCATCGTCGCTTCCGTACCGGGGAGAAGCGTCGAGGATACTTCATCCATCCTATGTTGAACCTGCCGTTCGACTTCTTTTCTCTCCTCAGCAGGCATCCTTTCACAGATGCAGGAAAAGAGGTGCCTTCGCCAGCCTGGAATCTTCTTTCCGATCGATTCAGGGTCCGCGCCCCGTTCCAGTTCTCGATCTACCTTCCGGGCAAAGGTTTCCACGCACTGTCGGATGGGATCTTCCGTGTCCATGGATTCCGCACTCTCCCTCCACTGAAGACCGATTCTTTGAATGGGTGACAGGGACCCGGCGGGATCGGATCCGGACGGTGAAGATCCTCTCATGCGGTCCATGGAGTCCATATGTCGGCGGGCGACGTGCCATCGACAGTACGAGAGGGATCCTACCTTATCCGAAGAATTCCGCTGACCGTGAGATTCCATGACCTCTTCCAGAGCGTGGAGAACCTCTTCCACGGGGATCCTTTGAGCGTACCACTCCAGGGCGAGGTGAACATCAGCAGGACTGAGAAGAAACGGAGTGCCTCGCAGACGGATAAAGGTATGTTCGATGGCCCGAAGGTAGGGGCCAAATCCCTTATCGATTTCGCTCATGAAGAATTTTCAACCCATAGAGAGTCAGGTCGGGGTCAACGTGCTGAATATATTCAGACTCGGAGCCGATCAGGGAAGCATAGCCTCCGGTCGCAATAATCTTTGTTGACGAACTCAGCTGAGCCACCAGTCGTTTCAATATTCCGTCCACCATGGAAAGATAACCAAAAAAGATTCCCGATCGGATGCTCTCCTGGGTCGATTTCCCCACCAGATTCTCCGGTTTGCGAATATCAACCCGGGGAAGCCTGGCGGCACGGGAGTGGAGTATTTCTACCGAAAGCTGAACCCCGGGACAGATCATCCCTCCTTCATAGGCCCCGGCTGAGGAAATCACATCGAAGGTTGTGGCTGTTCCAAAATCCACAACGACAGCGGGAGATCCGTAGAGTTCCTTTGCGGCAACCGCGTTCACAATCCGATCCGCTCCCACATCCTGGGGAGGATCATAATGAATGGGGAGACCGGTTTTCAGTCCCGGTCGGACAAAATCCGGGTGAACTTGGATCCATTCCTTGAAGGCCTGGGTAAGGGGTAGATCGAGGGGAGGAACCACACTGGCCACCATGATGTTGAAAATCTGATTCGAATCAATGCCCAGGCGTTCCATACAGCCGTGAAGAAAGGCAGTATATTCATCCGAGGTGCGTGCAATCAGCGTTGCCATCCTCCACGTTTTCAGGAGATCATCACCCTGAAAGAGACCAAACACAACGTTTGTATTTCCTGCATCAACGGCAAGCAAACAATTTGATCGGGTCATGAAGATTCCTCCCTCACCAATGAGGCACTGACGATTTGAAGATCCACGCCTTCCCGGGTGACACAGAGATACCCCTGCTCACTGATGCCCCGGTAGATGCCCTCCTGACGCACACCCTGGGAAAGCCATGAAAGTCGAGCCCCCGGGCGGAAGGCTGACATGGATTCCCACTCCTCCCTGGGAAAGGTTTGGGCCATGGCCGTTTGAAGCCGTGGGATCAGGGTGTGAATCACAGCGCTGTGGAAGAATGAAAAATCGGCAAAGAGTGATGCCCTGTCAGAAAGATTAGCCGCGTCCTGCAATTTTTCGGAATTCAGATCGGATTGTGCAATAAAGAGATTCACTCCCAATCCGACAACCGCAATTTCACCTCTGACATTGATAAGGATTCCGGCAACTTTCTTTCCCGCAAGGAGGAGATCATTCGGCCAGCGCAGTGATAAATCAAGGGGATGCAGTGATTGAAGAAACCGGGTCAGGGTCAGTCCCACCTTGAGAGGCAGAGCCGACAGGTTCTCCGGCTGCACAGGGAGAAGAACCGAGCCATAGTAGCCGCCCTGCGGTGAGTACCATGTCCGGGTATCCTGTCCTCTTCCGCCGGTCTGACGGTGTGCGGCAATCAGCAAGGGCGAAACGGGCGCTCCCCTGTCGATCAATTTTTCCGCCACAGACATGGCGGCATCCTGCGTGGAGGGTAGAGTGTCCCAGAGGGCCACGCCTACGGAATCAGGCATCGTCTCCAAGGTTTTCAACCATGAGATTCAGACGCTCCGTTAATTCCTGAACCTTTTGACGCTGTTTTTCCACAATTTCGGCCGGTGCCCTGGTAAGGAAGGATTCATCCGAAAGACGTCGATTCAGACTCTCCAGCTGACCTCTCATGGATACGATATCCTTCTCAAGTCTGGTTTTCAGCTCTCGGGTAAGGATCTCCCTCGGAATTTTCAAACCAATTACGACACCGCCCACATGGTCGGTAAGGCCGGATGGAGTCTCTGAAACAACCGTGAGCCTGTGCAGTCCTGCCATTTGAGAGATAAGGCCCCCGAGGCCATCCACCATACCCTGCCCGGAAGAAGACACTTCCATATCCAGAGGAGTGGCGGTCGGAAGCGACATCGCCGCACGGAATGATCGAATTCTGGCAATGGTCTCGATAAACCAGTTCATGGCCTCTTCAGCCTGTGGGTCATGGCAGGTTTCATCTGCTTCGGGGAAGGGTGCCAGTACGATCGTCTCTCCGCTGACTTTAATGGCCTGCCAGATTTCCTCGGTAACAAAGGGCATAAAGGGATGGAGGAGACGAAGCGTTCCATCCAGAACGTCATAGAGGACGGCCACCGTATCCGATTGTTCTTTTTCACTGCCCAGTTCTCCCTGAAGGTACGGCTTGGACAGCTCGATAAACCAGTCGCAGTACTCGTGCCACAGAAAGTGGTAGAGCGCATGCGCGGCCTGGTCAAACCGATAGGAATCCAGGGCGGACGTAACCTCCTTCGTGAGAGTCTGAAATCGGGAGAGAATCCATTTTGCAGGCAGAGGAGATGGTTTTCCGTCCAGACGTTTCCGCTCCGGAGCTTTCATCATGACAAACCGTGCGGCATTCCAGAGTTTGGTAATAAAGGCTTTGTATCCCTCCATCCGCTCCGGGGCCAGAGGGATATCTCTTCCGGGACTGGCGAGGATATTCAAGGTAAACCGAACGGCATCGGCACCAAACTCCCTGCACATGGTTTCAGGCTCCAGAGCGTTCCCCCGTGTCTTGCTCATCTTCTGTCCGCGGGCATCGCGAACCAGGGCGTTCAGATAAACCTCACGGAAGGGAAGTTTTCCGGTGCAGTAGAGCCCCATCATGATCATCCGGGCAACCCAGAAAAAGAGAATATCGAAACCGGTAATCAGACAGGTCGTAGGGTAAAACACCCGAAGGTCCTCCGTATCCTCCGGCCAGCCCATGGTCGAAAAGGGCCACAGGGCGGAGGAGAACCAGGTGTCCAGGACATCGTCATCCTGGGTAAGGACCCGGGAACCACAGGCCTCACAGGAGTCCGGGGTCGTTTCGCTGACCATGACATGTCCACACGGACCGCAGGTAAAAACAGGGATTCTGTGACCCCACCAGATCTGCCTGGAGATGCACCAGTCATGAATATTATTCATCCATTCATAATAGGTCTTCACCCAGGTCTCCGGAACAAAGTTCAAATCACCCCGTTCCACTGCATCGATGGCAGGTTCAGCCAGCGGTTTCATGTGAACGTACCACTGAGGAGACAGGTAGGGTTCCACCATCGTCTGGCAACGTTGACAGTGACCTACGGCATGAAGGTGGTCTTTCTCACCCTTTAAAAGTCCCTGGGAGGAAAGATCCCGCAATACAGCACGCCGGGCTTCAAACCGATCCAGTCCACGATAGGGACCCGCTTCCTCATTCATCACACCTCTCTCATCCATTACGGTCAACTCTGGAAGATGGTGTCTCTGGGCAACCTCAAAGTCGTTCGGGTCGTGGGAAGGAGTAATCTTCACCACTCCGGTTCCAAACTCTCGATCCACCATGGAATCTCCCACAATCGGAATGGATCGATTCATCAGGGGTAATTTCACCCTTTGCCCGATGAGACCGGCGTACCGTTCGTCATCCGGATGGACGGCCACAGCGGTGTCCCCCAGTAAGGTCTCCGGTCTTGTCGTTGCCAGAATCAGAGAAGCGGCACCCTCTTCAAGGGGATAGGCAATATGGTAGAGTTTTCCCTTTACTTCCTGATGCTCCACCTCCAGGTCGCTGAGAGCAGTCTGACACCGTGGACACCAGTTCACGATTTTCCGGCCCCGGTAGAGAAGCCCATCCTGATGGAGCTTGACAAATACGTGACGTACAGCTCTGGATAGACCTTCATCCAGGGTGAACCGTTCTCTCTCCCAATCGCACGAACAGCCCAGCATCATGAGCTGGTTCTTGATATTATCCTTATATTTCTGTTTCCAGTCCCACATGACGGACAGAAAGTCTTCCCTGCCAAGATCGTGACGCGACTTTCCTGCCTTGATCAACTCACGCTCCACCACCATCTGGGTTGCAATCCCCGCATGATCGGTTCCGGGCAGCCATAAGGTATTTCTTCCCTGCATTCGTCGATAGCGAATCATGACATCCTGAAGGGTGTTCACCAGAGCATGACCCATATGGAGTTTCCCGGTCACGTTGGGAGGTGGAATCACGATCGAGAATACAGACCGTGAATCATGATTTCCTGCATGGAAATAGTTATTCTCAAGCCAGAAACGATACCACCGTTCTTCAAACTGACCAGGGTCGAACCTGGTCGAAAGCTCAGCTGGGTTTGTCATGGTACTCCTCGGGAAAGAAGATCTAGGACTCGGTCGATTCCTCGATCTCTTGTATGCGTTTTTTAATGAGCGTTTCGGCCAGGTCAGGAACAACTTCCCATACGATCTCTTCTACAACTTCCCGGGTCATCCGCTCGAGTACTTTTTGAACAATGGTCTCCATGACAGCATCATCCATGGGTCCCGAAACGGACGGAACGGCCGGCTGTGCTTCGACCTCCGTCACGTCTTCTTCAATGGGCGTTTCTTCTACTTCTTCTTCCTGCTGAATGCCGGCATCGCTCCCGTAGGGGATGTCTTCCTCTGATTCCACCGATTCTTCAGGTGGATGTTCTTCCTCAATACCCTGCTCATAAAACGGCTCTTCCCGGGGTTCAGAGACCGGAGGAACTTCATCTTCCGGAGTGGATTCGATCTCTTCCGCAGGCATGTCGTACCGGGGTTCTTCCACAGGTGTTTCCGGAACCGGGGCGTCCCAGGAGGGAGCTTCCGCAGCTTCTTCGGCCGGGGCTTCATACGAAGGCTCTT
>DAOSWS010000010.1:52242-80373 GCA_035593605.1 Thermoanaerobaculia bacterium
CCGGAACCGGGGCGTCCCAGGAGGGAGCTTCCGCGGCTTCTTCGGCCGGGGCTTCATACGAAGGCTCTTCCGCGGGCGCTTCCGGAACCGGGGCGTCCCAGGAGGGAGCTTCCGCGGCTTCTTCGGCCGGGGCTTCGTACGCAGGCTCTTCCGCGGGTGTTTCCGGAACCGGGGCATCCCAGGAGGGGGCTTCCGCAGTCTCTTCGGCCGGGGCTTCATACGCAGGCTCTTCCGCGGGAACCTCGTTCAATGGCGCGGAAGAAACTGCCTCTTGCGGAATCAGTTCTTCGGCAAAGGGCGCCTCCGACGCCCCGGCAGGTTCAGACGGAACATCGAATAGAGGTTCTTCAGCCAGAACGTCTCCGGGAACGGGTGCTTCCGGTACGGTATCGGAAAGGGGTCCTTCTTCCTGAACCGGCGCGGATGGAGCCCCCGTGTCAAAGAGTTCTTCCGCAGGCTCTTCCCCGGGAACGGGTGCCGGAGAAGGCTCTTCAAAAGAAAAAGAGGGCTGTCCCGGTGCTGGAGGAACAACCGGCGGTTCATAAGCGGGTTCAGCGGGAGCTTCCTCGGGCACTCCGGAAACTTCCGGCTGAGGCTGAGCCTCCCCATAAGAAGCCAGCAGTTCGTCCACCTTTTGTACCAGGGCAGAGGAATCAAAGGGCTTGATCACATTGGCATCGGCTCCGGCATCCTGAGCCTTCTGTTCATCAAAGGGCTCAAATGTTCCCGTCAACAGAACAACCGGAGTTCCTGGATAACGTGCTTTAACCTGTCTGCACACCTCGTATCCATCAATGGATGGCATCACGACGTCTGCGAGGACGATATCGGGCCTGACCGCGTCAAGTTTATCAAGAGCGTCCTTTCCGTTGGAAAAGGACACCACCTCGAATCGGTCGGAAGGAAACGTCAACTCAATCACCTTCTGAATGGTCAAACTGTCATCTGCCAGTAAGATCTTTTTAGCCATTGGTCCTCCCACGTAACGTTATCATCGGGATACGGCAACTGTCAATTGCCCTATCCCGGAAAATGCAATCTTTCCAAGCCTTTGCTTGGTTTTTTTCACCGTAGTAACGGTGTGCCGCCCGATCAGGTTTCAATGGTCCTGACTCGAGAGTAAAGATCCTGAATCGTGGCAACAATGGTCTGTGTCGAGGTTCCAGGAAGGAAAATTTCTCTGATCCCCATTTGCTTCAACGCCTCCACATCCTGCTCGGGGATAATGCCACCGGCTACCACCAGGATGTCCTCGGCATTTCTGGATTTCAGCTTGGAAAGGATTTCGGGAAAGAGGGTCATGTGCGCGCCCGAAAGAATCGAAAGTCCTATGAAATCTACATCTTCCTGAACCGCAGTTACGGCGATCTGCTCGGGTGTTTGCCTGAGCCCGGAATAGATGACCTCCATTCCGGCATCTCTGAGAGCCCGGGCCACAACTTTTGCGCCTCGATCGTGCCCGTCCAGCCCCGGTTTTGCCACGAGTACTCGGATGGGTCTGCTCATGGCGATACTATATCACAACTTGGCCGTATTCCCCTTCATTTCGTCATGGAATTCCGGAAATTCCTACCGTGCTCTGGCTTCTCCCCACAGGACTTTATGGATCTGCAGGTTGAGACGCAGAGGAAGTTCCTGCTCCAGGATCCATCCGGCCAGAATTTCTGCCCTGAGATCATGAAAGGACGGGGACAGATAAACCGGGCATCGGTTCAAAAGATCGTGTTCTACGATCGTATGAATCGCCCAGTCAAAATCCTTTCGATCACAGATAACAAATTTTATGGCATCCTCAGGACCAAGATGTTTCAGGTTTTCTTCAAGAAAGGACCCGTGGATGGCGGCGCCCGGCGTTTTGATGTCCATGATGACGTGGACCTGTTCCGGAACGAGGGAAAGACTTTCCAGACCCGAAGTTTCCAGGAGGGCCGTATAGTCTGCGTCAACCAGACGTTGGAGAAGTTTTGCGGTTCCTTCCTGGTGCATCGGTTCCCCTCCCGTGATTTCGACATGGCGCCAGGGATGGGTCTTTACTTTCTCCATGATTTCATCCAGGGACATTTCGTCCCCGGTAAAGTCAAGGGCGTAGGGTGTATCACAATACCGGCAGTGCCGCCGACATCCTGAGAGGCGCACAAACACCATGGGATGACCCGAGAAGGGGCCTTCTCCCTGGATGCTCGAGAAGATCTCGGACACAATAAGTTTAGGCTCCGAGGGGGTTTTCATGGCATCATAGTATATCACGATGAAGGAAACGCGATTCTTCCTGCCCGGCATGGACAAGCCGGTACGAACCTGTCTGATATCACCCTCCTCCTACGCGGAAAGTTCCGCTCATCTCGGGTTTCAGTGGGTGTGGCGGAGATTGAACAGCCATCCCGAAGTCTTTTGCGATCGGGCGAGCCTGAATGATCGGCGGGGTGTTCATAGCGGGTATCCCCTGGGAGGGATGTCCGTACTCTTTATCACCATGCCCTACGAAGCCGCTTTTCCCGATCTCGTGCGCATGCTCACTCACCTGCAGATCCCTCCTCTCCGGGAGAACCGGTCTCCCAAACACCCGCTCCTGATTCTTGGAGGCCATTCCGCAAGATTGATTCCCCATCTGCTTCTTTCCATCGTGGACGCACTCGCTCTGGGAGATATTGAGCTACTGGGAAACCCACTTCTTGATGCGTGCGCAAGGAAGGATCGGGAAGCTCTTTTCAAAGATCTTCAGCGTATCGATGGCGTTATCTGTGATTTCCCGCCCGGTCCAAATTTTTATCGGGAGGTGAATCCCTCCTTTTTCGCACTCGAAGAGAACCTCCCGGTTGCAGCCTTCACCACCCGATCCTCAGCCTTTCCTGGTGCCTTTTTAACGGAAGCAGGAAGAGGCTGTCCCCAGCATTGCAAGTTTTGTTTTATCAGCCACGCGCAGGGTCCCTTTCATCCTTTCCCGGCCTCATCCATTCTGCAGCTGCCCGAACGGTTTCCCGGAGTGGACCATTTCGGTCTGATCGGGGCGGCCGTCGGGGACCATCCTGATATGGAGGCAATCCTGAACGTCTTTGCCGATCGGGGCAAAAGAGTCTCCCTCTCGTCGATCAAGGTTCCCTTCATGAAGGATGCGACTCTGCAGGCTCTCCGTCGCTGTGGCGAAACGACCGTGACGATTGCACCTGAATCAGGAGCTGAAGAACTGAGAAGAGCCATGAATAAGCCCTATTCCGACGAAAGGATCGTCGATGCGGTAGCCCGTGCGGGTGCGGCCGGGTTCACGCGAATCAAAACCTATTTTTTACTGGGTCTGCCGGAGGAAAAAAACGAAGACATGGCCGCGATCGGATCCCTTCTTCAGCGGATGCGGAAATCCCTTCGCCCCTCCGAGAAACAGACGGGGCGAGCCGTTGAAATCCTGGTGAGTGCAGCTCCCTTTGTTCCCAAACCTCTTACCCCCTGGTCGGAGGTTCCCATGGTCTCGGCAAAGGACATTCGTTCCCGCTGGAATACACTGCGGGGAGAGCTTCGCACAATCAACGGTGTCAGGCTTCAAAAATTCGAGTGGAAGGAAGCACTTTTGCAGTACAGGCTTCTTCGGGCTTCACCCGATGAAGCCGCTGCCCTTGTCGATGAGTTTACAAGGACCGATCCCGCGGTAGCCCGTTTCTGATACTCGGATGAATCTCAGGATTTCTGAGATAATGAACACCATGCTTTCAGGTACCGGAAACCCGACATGAAAAGCGCCCGAAGGGCAATTCTGGCAGACAGTTCTCTCTTTATCGTGGCCTGTATCTGGGGCTCCACCTTTATCGTGGTGAAGGATGCCATTGATTACATACCCGTTTACTCCTTTCTCTTTATGCGCTTCGGCCTTGCCGGGCTTCTCCTGGTTGGAATCAACCTCGTCCGGCGAAAAGCCATTCCACTTCGCAGCCTGGTGGATGGGTTCTTTCTCGGGACAGCTCTCTTTCTCGTCTTTGCATTTCAGACCTATGGTCTCCGGACGACCCCGGCTTCCGTCACAGCGTTCATTACCGGACTCTATGTAATTTTTGTCCCCCTCCTCTGGTCATTGATCCGGCGGGCCCTTCCGTCATGGAACGTGGCCCTTGGCATTCTGCTGGCCCTCGCCGGACTGGCCCTGGTCACACTCAGGGAGGCGATCTCTCTGACTTCAGGAGAATTTCTCGTTCTGATCTGCGCTATTTTCTGCGCGGTTCATATCATCCTTACGGACACCTTTTCAAAGCGGAATGATGCAGCCATCCTGACAATGGTCCAGGTCTCCATCGTATCGCTGGAATCTCTGGCCTTTTCTCTTTATTACGATCCAGGGGTTATTCCCGACGCGTTCCCGTCTCCTGTGATACTGGCCCTGATCGTGACCAGTATCTTTGCCACGGTCGTCGCATTCGGTGTCCAGACCGCAGTTCAGAAATTCACCTCTCCCAACCATACGGCGATTATCTTCACCATGGAACCGGTAGCGGCGGCGATCTTCTCCGCCCTGATGGGGGAAAGCCCCTTGAACCTCCGTCAGTATCTCGGCGGAGGCCTGATCATCGCCGCCATGATCCTCACGAAGTCCGGGGGTACGAATCTGGACGATCCGGAGATTCACGCATGATTCGATCGGCACTGATCCTGACCGTTGGAATTGCGGCACTCTCCTTTGCCGCGATCTTTATCCGTTTCTGTGAGGATGTACCCTCCCTGGTTATCGCCACCTATCGAATGGTGATCGCTTCCCTCGTTCTTCTTGCCTGGGCGCCGACCCGATCCTCTTTTTCTTTCCGAACCATCTCCCGAAGGCAATGGTTTCTCGGTTTTCTGGGAGGCCTCTTCCTCGCCCTTCACTTCGCCACCTGGATTACATCCCTGAAATTTACATCGGTTGCATCCAGCGTGGTCCTGGTTACAACCAATCCGCTCTTTGTCGGTTTTTTTTCCTATCTCTTTTTCAGGGAAAAACAGCCTCCCGCGCTCCTGGCGGGCATTGCCCTTTCCATCACAGGAAGCGTGATCATGGCCGTCGGCGATTCCGGACTGACGAACCTGGCCATCACCGATTCCAGGGCCCTGATTGGAGATGGCCTGGCCCTGTTGGGTGCCATTCTGGCTTCGGCCTATCTAATGGTAGGTGCACGATTACGCCAGAGAACCGACATCCTGACAACCGTGGTTCTGGTCTATACCTTCTCCGCCGTCATTCTTCTGCTGATTACCCTTGCGGCCGGTCTTCCCCTCAGGGGATTCTCGAACTCATCCTATCTCTACATGGTTCTCCTGGCCCTGGTTCCGCAGATCATCGGCCATACGACCATCAACTGGGCCCTGCAGCACCTTCGGACCTCGATGGTCGCGGTGGTGATCCTGGGAGAACCGATCGGGGCATCGATTCTGGCCTACCTGATCTTTCGCGAAACCGTAGGAACCCTCCAGCTTGTTGGAATCTTCTTGATCTTCTCGGCCATTCTCCTGGCATCCCGCCAGGGAAAACGTCTCGACCCGGGAGGCCCACCCCCGGTTTCTGACGTAATCTAAGCCTGAAGCAGCTGGTACAGCCTTGTGTACATTCCGTTTCGGGAAAGAAGCTCCCTGTGCGTTCCATCCTCCACCAGACGGCCGCCAAGAAAGACCAGGATCCGGTCGCATCCCCTCAGAGTGGACAGCCGATGGGCAATGACGACCGTGGTTTTCCCTTCCATAAGGCGCTCCACGGCGCTCTGAATCTTCTGCTCCAAGATACTGTCCACGGAAGCCGTGGCTTCATCCAGAATCAGGAGAGAGGGCTTCTGCACCATGGCCCGCACCACGCTGATGATCTGCTGCTGTCCCAGGGAGAGAGTCGTGTTGCTTGCTCCCAGTTCAGTCTGCAGACCGTCCGGCAGATCCGAAAACCATTCGGAAAAACCCAGATCCTGAATCATAGCTTCGATGGAGGATAGAGTTATTTCCGAATCGAACATTCGAAGATTTTCCAGGATCGACCCCTGAAAGAGGGTGACATCCTGCTGCACTTCCGCAATTACCTTTCGAAGAGAAGGAAGATCGTACTCTGCCAGGGAAACCCCATCGAGTGTAATGATCCCTTCCGTCGGATCGTAGAAGCGTTTCAACAGAGCAATAAAGGAGGATTTCCCCGCTCCCGTCGGACCGACGACTGCCACTTTCTGACCGGCCGGGATGGTCAGGTCCAGTCCTTTCAATACGGGTTCCCGATCGTACGCAAAGGAAACACGTTGAATCCGGATTTCTCCCGTAAGATTTTCGGGAATATGGGTTCCGATGTTCACGAGGTCCGGAGCAGTCTGGAGGAGATCAAAGACTCTCTCACCCGCCGCTCGTGCCGATTGGAGGACGTTAAATTTTTCGGCCAGATCGTTCAGAGGTTCATAGAAGCGTCTTGTGTATTGGATAAAGGCCAGCAGGGTTCCGAAGGTGAGGCTCTGTTCCAGGACCTGACCTCCGCCGACCCAGACAATGATAGCCAGGCCGACGGATGAAAGAAATTCCACGCCCGGAAAAAAGATCGAATAGGAAGTAATGCTCCGGATATTGGCATCCATCAGGTTCTGATTCAGGTCCTGGAAGGTATCCATGGTTCTTCTTTCCTGCTGAAAGAGCTGGATCACCGTAATCCCCGATAACCGTTCCTGAAGGTAGGCGTTCAGGGCGGAAATCGAGCGCCGTACCTCCCGATAGGCCGCAAGGACCGTCCGCTGGAACCAGACGCTGAGAAGGATCAGAAAGGGAAGGATGGAAAAGGTGGCCAGCGCCAGTTTCCAGTTGAAGATAAGCATGGCGGCAATGATGCCGGCCAGGAGAAAGAAATCCCCGAAAATACTGACAAATCCGCTGGTAAAGAGCTCATTCAGGGTGTCCACGTCGCTCATGACCCGGGTCATCAACCTGCCGACCGGATGTCTGTGAATGAAGTTCTGGTCCATATGGGTGAGGTGGCGATAGAGTTCGGCCCGAAGATCGACCATGACCCTCTGGCCCGTACCCTCCATAACTCTTGTCTGGATATGGAGAACCCCGGAAGTTACGACACTTATGAAGATATAGAGAAGGATCAGGAGGGAGAACCCGGTGAGATCCCTCTGGATTCCGTCCGAGGGAAGAAGATAGTGATCCACAGCGTACGCGGTGATGACGGGACCGGCAAGCTGGAGAAGGGAGGCGGTAATGATGAGACCGGTCGCGACCAGGGCCCGCCCGCGATAGGGATGCAGGTAACCAAGGAGCTGTCTGAACAGGTTAGTTGAATCGTGCCATTTCATCGCGTATCTGCTGGAGATCCCAGAGTCTTGCATAGAGGCCCTTTCGGGCCAGAAGTTCGGTATGGGTTCCCTCTTCCACGACTCGACCTCCGTCCAGGACAAGGATGTGATCGACGTGGGTCATGATCTTCATTCGATGAGAGACAATAAGGGAAGAGGTGGTTCGGAAATGGGAGCGAAGCTGCTGGAGAATCAGCAGTTCGGTTTCCGTATCCACGGCTGAAAGACAATCGTCGAGGAGGAGAAGAGCGGGACGCTTTAAGAGAGCCCGGGCAATGGCGACCCTCTGGCGCTGTCCTCCAGAAAGGGTTACGCCCCGTTCCCCGATGACGGTATCCAGTCCGGAAGGAAATTGTTCCAGATCGGCATGGAGACCGGCGATTCCTACAGCCCTGGCCACTTCCTCATAGGGGGAACCGGGCTGACCGAAGGATACATTTTCCATCAGCGTGGCGGAAAAGAGAAAGGACTGCTGCGGCACATAGCCGATCAGGGAACGGACCTGATCAATGGGGAGATCCCGCAGGTCCATTTCACCAAGAAAGACAGAACCGGCGGGCGGCTCCTCCACGCGGGCGATGCGATCCAGGAGAGTTGTCTTTCCGGAACCGCTGGGCCCTACAATCCCCACCCATTCACCCGGTGAACAGCGAAAGCTGACCTGGTCCAGGATTCCATCCGACAGTGAACGAACGTGAAGCCCCATGGACCGTTCCGGGACAAGGCTGCCCCTTACCCGGGGCAGGTCAGGTTGCACGGTATAGACAGATTCCATTCGTTTGAGGGATGCACTGCCTCTCTGGATCAGGTTCGCGACCCATCCAAAGGCGATCGTGGGCCAGATCAGTCGCATCAGATAGAGATGGAATTCCACGAACTGTCCGGTGCTCAGGATGCCTCGATGGAGAAGAATCCCTCCGTAGGCAAGAATCAGGATGGAACTTAATGCGATCAGGAGGCGCAACAGAGGATAGAAAACAGCCTGAAGCTTGATCAGCCGGAGATTCCTGCTGTAATACCCGTCATTCAGCGTGTCAAACCGTTTCGCAAAAACCTGCTCTGAAGAAAATCCCTGGACAACGCGCAGATTCTTCAGGTCCTCCTGCAGGGAGGCGCTCATCCGGGCATATTGATCCTGCACATCACGGAAAACCACGTGGATTTTTCGACCGAAAAAGCGGGTAACCCAGGCAACAAGGGGAAGAGGACTCAAAGCCACAAGGGTCAACCCGGCATGAATTCGACCCATCTGAACGGCTGCAAGCGCCACCACCATGACCGTGGAAACGGTGTACATCACTCCCGGTCCGATCATCATCCGAACCGCCTGAAGATCGTTCACCGTGAGGGCCATCAGGTCTCCAGGACGCCAGGCTCGATGTTGACGGGAAGGCAGCTGGAGAAGATGGTCAAAAAAGAGGTTTCTCAGGCGATATTCAATGGACCGGGCCGCAACGGCGATCACCATGCGCTGTCCATAAAGAAGAACGGCCCAGAACAATGCGAAAACGACAACCATGATTGCGCCGTGGAATAGTTCAGGTCGCGTCGGTGTATCCAGTGCACGACGGACATAGACAGGAATAAGAAGGGAAACATAAACCGATGCTGCTGTCAGAAGGAGCCCCGCCCCGTAGCGCGGCCAGGACTGTTTCAGGGCCGCAAGAAGATGGCTTCTAAAGGAAATCAGAAGGGCACATCTCCTTCAGGAGGAAGATCATCGGGAGGCAGATCATCCGACATTCCATCGGAATCACCCGTGGATCCCTTACGTTCAAGCATCTGGATATTCTGTATCCGAATTTCCGTCGTGGATCGCTTTTGACCGTCCTTTCCTTCCCAGGAACGGGTCTGGAGGCTCCCTTCCACAAGGATGAGCATCCCCTTACGGACGTAGTCCCCGCAAAACTGAGCCTGACGATCCCACGCCACGATCCGGTGCCATTCGGTACGCTCACGCCGCTCCCCTGTGGACTTGTCCCGCCAGTAGTCGTTCGTTGCGAGGGTGAAGTTGGCAACCGGTACACCCGTTTGTGTCGCTCGGATTTCGGGATCCTGGCCTACACGGCCGACTAAAATAACTTTATTTAGAGACATGATCTCACTGTAACACAGCCCCCCGGAGTTGACAACCTGAAAAAGAAAGCCCCCGATCCATCGGGGGCTGAAAGAGTGAAATCGGATGTGGGGTTAACTTTTCACTTCCGGGTTTTCTTCTCCAAAGATGTACTTGTCAAAGAAGGGACGAAAATCCTTTTTGGTGACATGGTTGACGATCAGAATGAGATCTTCCGTAATGGCCCCCATGTTCTTCTTCGCTGCCGCATTGGTGATGAGATTGAGAACCGTATTGAAGGCTTCGTCCCCAATCTCCGCCCGCAGCGCATCCAGGACAAAGGGACCCTTCCCGTAGAGCAGGCAGGTGTAGTACTCCCCGGCGGACGCCGCACCATATACGGTTCCCTTGTCTCCGCACTCCTTGGTTGAATTGACCCAGATCTGGTACTGAGACTCCGCTTTTTTCTTGTCGATGCTCTTCATGAACATGTAGGACAGGTACTCCGCGAAGGATTCAGAAATCCAGTTATCGTATTCCGTTTCAAAACCCACAAGGTTCCCGAACCACTGGTGGGCGATTTCGTGGGCATACCGTGCATTCTGCCCCAGGGAAAAGAGCCTTCGAAGGATGGTATCGTAGTCATCTTCGCTTCCTCCGAGGGGATTGAAGGCCTCGGAGGTAATTTCCACCACTCCGGATGGCGCCTGCCAGAAAAAATGCCGCTGGTAGGGAATCTCCACGACTTCCAGTTCATGGTAGGGGAACAAAGCCATCCCGCTGGAATAGAAATCGAGGATGGCCAGGCCGTTCTTGGCCAGCTTCTTGCCGGCTTTCTGTTTTCCCATAACGTAGGAATAGACCTTGACGTCGTAATCTTTTTCCGACTTTTCCGTCACATCGAATTTCCCGGCCACCAGGAATGGAAAGGAAATGGGGCGCTCTTCTCGGGTTTCCAGACAGTTCAGCTCGCCTTCCTTCCATCGCTTGATGTTCTTTCCCGTGCCGAGTGAAATGTATGGATCTTTCACCTTGATTACGGCATGGAATGGAGCCTTTGTCCAGGTCGTGTCCAATTGCGGGAAATAATCAAAGTTGCCCAGGACAAGGTAGCTGTCCCCTTCGTAATTTTTCAGGAGATTTCCTTCCGCTTCGATGGTCAGGGTAACCGACTCTTTCTTATTCAGTGCTTTGGGAAGTTCAACAAGCAGCTCATTATAACGGTGAGAAAAGGCCAGGGGCTTCCCGTCTTCCCCCGTAACCCTGGTCACGGTAAAAGGATCGCCGTATTCATTCCATGGTTTATAGGATCGATCCTTCCCGTTGATCAAGCTCAGGCCGATCACCTTTAACCCGCTGCTGTTGGAGGTAATCCGGGTCTTTGTCTTCTCCCGGACAAAGGTGTTGTCCTCGGAAACAATCTCTAGATCGATGTCGGTCTGGTAATAGGGATATTCCGGCCGCTTCCTGATATCGAAGTTGAATGGCTGGCTCACCAGGGAATCGAGATAGTAAAGATCATATACGGAACTCTTTTTCCAGTATCCGTAAAATTCGCTCTTCTCACTGACCTCATCGACCTGGTAGAAGGCATCCTTTCTTCCCCCTTCGAAGGTCGCAATCAGAGACAGTCCGTCATATTCATTCAAAAGGATGTGAGCAAAGAAGTGATCCATCCCCTGGTAGGGCGTCTTATCCCAGCGTTCAAGGCTCTTGGATACAATGTCCTTCAGTCCGGCCATGTCGGCCTTGTCCCCGGAGAACAGATCTTCGGGAATCCGATTGGCCAGAAAGACGGCATCCTTAAACGTATCGGTCAGGACATCGCCTTCTTCCAGTTTAATCTGATGGCTTTCCGTCAGGTTGGTCACATTCCCCAGACGAAAGGGCCCTTTCTGCACATGCATCGCGATCGTCCCCTCCCCGGAGAAGGCGAAACCCACCGTTTTGTCCTGGAGGGTCAGGGGAGCAACTTTACCCGTGAAGGCAAAGTCCGTATTCCCCCAGGTATGGGTATAATTCTTCAGCATAAAGGCTTCCGATCCCAGTATGGGAGATCGAAAAGTTTTCAGCTGTTCCTCAAAAGTTGCTCCCCACAGGGGGAGGGCCACAAGGGCCAGCAGAGCAAGCACACGTTTCATGAAGAACCTCCTTGGTCAGATGACATTGAATCTTTCATAATACTCTCCCGGATCCTCAGAGCAGCCTCTGATTCCGGCGCATAGAGAAGGATATCATTAAATATATCGAGCGCCTTCTGTGGATCTCCAACTTTTTCGTAGATCCCTCCCTTCTGATAGGCATTCCAGGCCAGTTCATTCAGACGGGACCGGATCGTTTCTTCATAGGGCGAGTCCTCGACATCATCCAGGAAGTGGGCTCCGTCCTTCAGAGAATCATAGGAAAAGGAGAGCATTTCCATCTGCTGCCGGGCCGCCGGGGTCACGGCGGGATCCAGGATCGTAGTCAATACGGAGTGACAGGTTTGGAGTTTTTTTACGGAACCAATATAATTTCCCGCGGCGTGGATAGCGAGATCTCGAGAGTCCTCAAAGGAATAGGCTTTCACCAGCGCTTCCACGGCTTCCTCTTCGTGTCCGAGACGCCGATTCATCTGAAAGAGCGTGTAGGCCACGACACCTGCCATGGAATCCTCCGGGTAGTTGGACAAATAGGTTTCCAGAAAGGGGATATCCGGAACCCCGTGTTCGAGGATTCCCTGAAAGGCTGAACGGCAGATTTCCCGGTCCTCGTTCAGGGAGTCTCGAACTTGCCTCAGGGAATCGAGTGCGCGCTCTCCCAGCTCCGGGTCATTTTCGAAATGTTCGATCATGGTATTCACGGTACGGAGGACTTCACCATAGTCCCTGCGGAGGGGAACCTCCTGTCTCAATCCGGACAACTGCTGATCCAGGATGGTTCTTCGCAGACCGAGGGCCCGGGGACCATGGGGATAGGCCCAGTAGGCCATCCGTTCCAGAATGTCCCTCTTTTCTCCTTCGTAGGAATCCGCCATATTCAGGAGGTCTTCCTGTGTTTTTCTCCGGAACACTGTCGGGTCCGTTACGGGTTGGGCCTGGATGGTCGGGAGGCGTAGTTCAGCAGCTTCCACACGGTCTTCGAAGTAGGGATGGGACCGCCAGTATCCGTATCCCGGAGCTTCGTAAATCCGATGGTGAAGGTTCTGAAGAAGGTCCAGAGTCCCTTCGGGGTCGAAACCGGCCATGGCCATCAGACGCATCCCTTCCCGGTCCGATTCCATCTCATACCCTCTGGAATACCCCTGCATCAGAAGCTCCTGAAAAACAGCTCCAAAGGCAATGGCTCCCTGAAGATAATTGTCCTTCTGCGTTTCGTATCGCCGAATCTCACTGTCTGGAGCGTAAACCCAGGGAAGGGAATCCTGCCTCCCCTGGTCCTTCACGCCCACTAAGATTCCCATGACAAGTGCCTGGGACAACATGGAGAGGAGTGTGGCTTTCTTCTGCATATGGACCGCATGCTCCTTCCATACATGGGTGATTTCATGGCCGATCAAGCCGGCGAGTTCTTCATCCGTCAAATTGATCTTTAACATCCCCGTCGTAATGAAAATAAATCCACCGGGCAGGGCAAAGGCATTGGGTGCGCGCATTTTGACGATCTGGAACGTATAGGGGGTATGGACTTCCGGAAGCTGAGCCGCAATCCGGTACGCAAGGTTGTTGACCCGTTCCATTTCCGCTTCATCGGTTTCCGGGGGATAGTGTTTGTAGAGCTCTACAGTAAATTCGAGGCTTCGATCAAACCACGTGGAGGGTTTCTTGCCCTTTTCCGCTCCCCATGCAGAGTGAGTGCATAGAAGAACGAGTACCAGAACGATCTTCTGGAATGGAATCCATCGTGGCCGCGGCGGACGGACACAAAACTTTAGACGTTTCACGGAAATCAAGTGTAAGTCATTCCCCCGTCGTGTTCAATTGCAGTCCTTGCATAATGTCGTCACGATGTATACGTTCGAAGAGGGGGGATCGTTCACTTTTCTTCCCGGCTCATCCATTCCTCAATCGTGCGGCACAGGTCGGAGTTTCCGCACAGAGAACGGGCAAGATTCAAGCGACGCCGGTTTTCAGGGATATCCTTCTGCAGGCCCAGGCCCAGCCGGGCCGCAGAGAAAAGGGCCGCAGGGTCACGGGGGCTGGAACGAAGAATCATGGTCCAGTACACATAGGCCTGACCTGCATATCCTGCTCCCTCCGCCAATCGTGCGAGGTCGGGCAGAAGGGATGGATCACCCGAGGTCATGGTATAGGCGCTGTGAAGCATGCGGAAAGCGCCTGGCAGTTCCCCCCGCAGCTCCAACACCCTGGAGACAGATTTGAGAACCTCGGGAACAGGCTTTCCCGAAAGATCCGTGCGATCCTGCAGCGCAAGGACGTCATCCAGGTTTCCGAGTTTCAGATTCACCCGGGCCAATCCGCCAAGAGCTCCGGGATCCCGATCATCGAGCCGCAGGCCCTCCGCGTAATCCTCCAGAGCTTCTTTCAGTTTTCCCAGAGACTCAAACGCCAGTCCACGAAGAATATAACCCGATGCGCGATAGGGTTGAGATTGTACGATTCGATCCGCATAGGTTCTGGCACTCCGATAATTCCCGCTGGAGAGGCTAAGCCGCGCCATGTGATGAAGGGCATCGGAATGGACAGGATTCTGCGTAAGAACCCCGTTGAGTAGATCCCGGGCCCGTCGTGAATCGCCATACTGAAGAGCTTCCTCCGCCTCCTCGACGATCCGGTTCGCCTTGAGCCCTTCCTCCGGCGGAATAAGGGTAGAAACCGAGTCCCGGGAAGGGGAAAGATAGCCCAATGAATGGAGAAGCTTCGATGCCTCGGGATCCTGTCCGCTTACCTGAGCGGATTTTTTCGTTCGATCCTTTAAGATCTGCAGCATATTCCGGACCTTTCTTCTCATCCGGGGAGCAAGATCAACGGTCTCCTTCGGATCGCTCTGAACCTCATAGAGCGCGAGAGTCTTTGCCCCGGTCCAGAGAAGTTTGTATGGAAAATCCAGGATGCCCCTGACGGGCTCAAATCCATAGACCATCTCTCCATAGTACGTTGTGAAGACAGGGGATTCCTCGTTGCGTGATACGCGGGGAAAATCATCTCCACTCAGAATCATGGAGTAGAGGGAAAGAAGGCTTACGGGTCCCTCGATCTCCCCACGCTTTTCGCCCTTTCCCGCACGAATCAGGAGCGGAACCCGGACCGCAGGTTCATAGAGAAGAACTCCATGCTCCCGTTCGCCCCTTTCCCCCAGCATTTCCCCATGATCTCCGCAGATTACGATACGGGCAGCAGCGGGAATGGCGGCGATCAGTTTCCCCAGGGAATCATCCATGGCTGCAATCTCACCATCATAGGGGTTCGCAAAGGCGGCCCGAAAAGGTGCCGGAGGGCGATAAGGAAAATGGGGATCAAAGTAGTGGACCCATAGAAAGAAGGGAGATTTCAGGGATTTCAGAAGCGAAAGAGCCCGCTCTGTCGTCTCCTTTGCAGAACATTCATTGGGAACGCTTCCCGTACCGATGGAGGTCATGGTGTCCTCGTACACATCGAATCCCCGGTTCAGTCCGGAAGATCTCTGCAGAACCGCGGAAGAGACAACCGCAGCCGTGGCATATCCCCGGGAAGCAAGCTGTTCCTGCAGAAGAGGAAGTGCCTCCGGGATCTTCAGGCCATTCAGAAAAACTCCATGTTCTTCGGGAGCCATGCCAGTGAGGATCGAGACATGGGCTGGAAGCGTAAGGGGAACCGGCGAATAGGCATAGGTAACCGTAACCGCGGTTTTGGCAAATTCCACAAGCCGGGGAGAGGTGGGCTGATCGTATCCATAGAGACTCAAATGGTCAGCCCGGGTCGTATCCAGAGTCACCAGGATAATATCGGGCTGATCCGCTCCGATGAGAAGACTCGAATAAAGCAATAAAAGAAGGATGGTTCGCACGGCGGATACCATTGTACCGTTACGGACCGGAAGGTACAATGTGGGTGTGAAGTCTCCACCCAAGATACGTCTTGACGAACTCCTGGTCAAACGGGGTCTTGCGGAAACCCGACACCAGGCCCAGATCATGATCCGGATGGGCAAAGTGCTCACCCCCGATCGAAGGCTTGAAAAACCGGGACAGGCGGTTCCCGAAGACCTGGAGATTGTGATCGATTCGGGACCAAAATATGTGTCCCGCGGAGGATATAAGCTGGAGGGCGCCCTGCAGGATCTTCAACTCACGGTCACGGATTGGATTTGCATCGATGTCGGATCGTCCACGGGTGGATTTACCGACTGCCTTCTTCAAAAGGGTGCACAAAAAGTCTATGCAGTCGACGTGGGAAAGCATCTTCTCCATGAGCGTCTTCTTGCGGATCCGAGGGTCATTTCCGTTACGGTGAATGCGCGTCACCTTACTTCCGGTGACATTTCCGAGAAAGCAGACCTGATTACCATTGATGTGTCCTTTATCGGTATTGCCAAGCTGATACCCGCCCTCGCCCCCCTGATCCGTTCCGGCGGGTTGATCCTTTCCATGGTGAAACCGCAGTTTGAATGCGAACCCCGGCAGGCACCCAGGGGAGTGGTTCGGAACCCGGACCATATTCGACAGGCTGTGGATCGGGTTGCTCAGGCTTTTATCGAAGCCGGGTTTCACCGAAAGGGAGACACACCCTCCCGGGTCACCGGCCCGAAGGGAAATCGCGAACAGTTCCTCTTGATGCAATCAGGGCCCGGATAAGGTTCACAGCTGACCGTTCCCCCAGGGTGGACCATCGAATCCGCCGATCCTTCATTCGCAGCCGTTTCTGGATGGAATGCACACTGTATCCCTGGGAGGCCAGGCCACGCACCGTATCCCTGAGATCCAGAATATAGGTCAGACGTTCCCGCAAAAAATAGCTTCCATCCTCGATCGGACCGACATGGGCACAGTACAGCGTCCGAATTTCCAGATCGGAGACCCTGGCCAGACTTGCGATCATCCCGTCGATCTCTTCCGTTTGCCCCAGCCACATCAATTTGCGGGAAAGAAAGAGATCCCCGGCAAAAAGCCAGCGCTGATTGGGTTCATAGAAACAGACATGATCGGCACTGTGTCCCGGGGTCGGGAGTACGATAAAGTGGTGGTGAGGGGTTTCCACTACTTCGGGAAGAGCCTGAGCCTCCACCGGGGGCGTCTTCCCCCACATCCACTTTCTGTACCGGGCAGGGGAAGGGATTCCCTTTCGTAAGATGGGGAGAGCCTTTTCGTGAGCCATGGGGATAATCCCGCGGGACAGGGCCAGGGAGGCGTTTCCGGCATGATCTTCGTGGCTATGGGTGATCAGGACCCTCTTTGCCGGATTCTCGGTTAGAAAGTCCCTGAAGGTTCTGTGATGGCAGGATGGCCCGCAGTCGATAAGAGTTTCATCGACACTGAAGAATCCTGTCACACCGAATCGACTTCTGCAGGGAACATAGGTGACCGGATCCGCTTCGTACATTACCGCCATGCAAGCTTCCACTTGGACCGGACAATTCCCGCTTCCACACCCTGATCATAATGGTCTTTCAACCAGGAAACGGTTGCCGGATCAGAAGGATACCCGCTTCCCACCGATCCGAAGCGTTGGGCAAGCCTGGCGAGGACCCGGTCCCGGACGACCTTGGCGCAGATGGAGGCGGCAGCCACCGCAGGATCCCGATCTTCCGCTCCGTTATAGGCTTCCACCTCCACATCTCCACAGAACGCCTGCAGTTCCTGTCGATACCGGTTCAGTCCCGAGGAGGGAACCGGCGCATCCACGACGACCCTGACGGCCGGACTTAAGCGGATAAGGTGAATCACGTGGCGGGTGTACAGAGCATTCAGGTTCTCTCCGTCGATGGCCGGTGGAGACAGAAAGGTCCAGTGAATCGAAACCGCCCTGCGAAGAAGTTCGGGAAAGAGGGATTCCCTCTGACGCCCGGTCAGCCGTTTCGAATCCACAACCCCCAGGTCACGAAATTCTGACCTGGATTTGTTTGAGGTCGCATAACAGCAGGCTACGAGAGGCCCCATGACCGCACCCCGTCCGGCTTCATCAATGCCTGCAGAGATCTTGCCTGAATTCATCTCAGAAGATTATACTGAATTCATGGAAGGTCAGGGAAGCCTTTACGGTTCGAATGCACCTCCGCTCGCGGAACGGATGCGCCCTCAATCACTGAAAGAACTCCTGGGGATGGATGAAATGTGGAAACCGGGATCCATGCTGGACAGCGCCCTGAAGGCCCGATCTCTCCCATCCCTCGTCTTCTGGGGCCCTCCTGGAAGCGGGAAAACAACCCTTGCCCGGATCCTGTCGAAAGCTGTAGACCTTCCCTTTCTTGCCTTTTCCGCCGTCACATCAGGTGTAAAGGAAATCCGCTCGGCCATCGAAACAGCTCAACGAATGGGACAGATCGTACTCTTTGTGGATGAAATCCATCGATTCAATAAAAGCCAGCAGGACGCTTTCCTCCATGCGGTGGAAGAGGGACGGATCATACTGATGGGAGCCACAACGGAAAATCCGTCCTTCGAGCTCAACGCCGCCCTTCTTTCCCGGGTCCGTGTTCTTACTCTTTCCCCTCTGTCCCCGGACGAGATCCATACCCTTATACAGCGGGCCCTCTCCAGCCCCCACGGCCTGAACGGTTCCGTCACGATTGAACCCAGGGCAGCCGATGCCATTGCGGGGCTGTGTGCCGGTGATGCCCGGGTGGCCCTGAACCTCCTCGAAATGTGTGCACAGGTGACCTCATCGATCAGCGTCGAAACCGTGCAAACCGTTGCCCGGCAGCCCATCCCCCAGTACGACAAAGCAGGGGAAAGCCATTTCAACATGATCTCGGCCCTCCACAAGGCCGTACGGAACTCGGAGCCCCAGGCCTCTCTCTACTGGCTTGCGAGGATGCTCACCGCGGGGGAAGATCCCCTGTACATCGCAAGGCGCCTGATGCGGACCGCTGTGGAAGACGTCGGTCTTGCCGATCCGCACGCACTCCAGCTCGCCGTCGCGGTACAGCAGGCCGTCCACTTCATGGGGATGCCCGAGTGCTGCCTGGCTCTGGCCGAACTGGCGGTCTACCTGTCCATCGCACCAAAATCCAATGCGATCTATACGGCATATGGCAGGGCACGGCAGGCGGCGCTGGAAACTTCCGGAGAACCGGTTCCGCTTCACATTCGAAATGCTCCCACGGCTCTGATGAAGGAACTTCATTATGGGGAAGGCTATCGCTATGCCCATGATGAAGCTCTGGGGGTTACCTCCATGAACTGTATGCCCGACTCCTTATCCGAAGAAGTCTTTTACCGGCCGTCGCTCAAGGGGTTTGAGTCTGAAATTGCCAGGCTCATGGAAACAATTGAACGGAACCGGTCCCTTCTGGAAAAGGAGTAGGACCGGTCAGGGATGAGATTTCTCCGGCCCGGAAATCCGGTCCAGAACACGGGTCAGGAGTTTTCGAAAAACCGGGAGATCCGCAAGGCAAGAATCAAGGTCCTTATCAAGATCGGCCCGTTTTGTCTTCCCATTGACATAATCCAGCACCATCGAGGGCAATCCTGCGTCATAGGACATATTGAGGGGAACATAGGTTCCTTCACTCTTGCGGGCAAGGAGACAATAATAGGGAATTTTCTGGAAGCGGTCACAGGCATCAAATCTTTCGGTGCTCCCGGAGAGGATCGAGGATAGGATCACAGCTTCCAGCGCGAAGGGCGTCAGCTTCACCCCCGGACGAACCTGGCTCGCATATTCAAATCGCTCACTCTCGTAAAACGCAAAGAGAATGGACAGCTGTTCCAGGTTTTCCTTAAATCCGGGATCGGCTCCATACTTGTTGATCAGGGAGTCCTTTGTCGCCCGCGCCCTTTCAAAATCACCGGAACGAAGGCTGTAGACAATCACCATTTCTGTATAAGCATAGGCATCCGGATATTGATCATGAAAAGCTTCCGCTTTGGCGATCAGCTCCGGGAAATTGCACGAATCCCGAAGTTCCTTCAGCACCTGAACATGTTCGCTAAAAGAAGGATCCTCGGCATAGGCAGAGGATAGGATCATGAACATTGCAATCAAAACGGCTGCGACGAAACGGATCATGGGATGCCTCCTGTCTGAAACGGTAGGATACCACACCCCCCGGATTCCTTGACCTTACCTGAGGGTTGCGCCATACTACGTGCGTGAAAATCGCCATTGTGTGTCCCGAGCCCGCAGGGGAAGTCCTTTCGGGAATTGGCATTCGCATGACCTCCATGGCCAGGGCCCTGGCCCGGGACTTTTCCGTCAAGCTCCTGCTTCCCGCTGGCTCCTCTCCGGAATCTCTGGCTCTTTCCTGCGACGTGGAAATCTATGAGCGGGACAAAGTTGGAAGAGCTGTCGGTGACTGTCCCGTCGCGATTGTCCAGGGAGAGCCGGCCAATTTTCTCCTTTCCCAGAGACAGGATGTTCTGACCATCGTGGACCTCTATGACCCTTACACCATTGAGGCTCTGAACTACGGGGAGGAAGCCCACCAGTTTGCCCACGCATCTCTCCAGCTTCAACTTCTTCGGGGACATATCTTTCTCTGCGCTTCCGAGATCCAGAAACTCTTTTATGCAGGAGCTCTCTACCACGCGGGAAGGCTGACACCCGATCTTTACGCCCGAAGCCACCATCTTGAACCGATCATGATGGTCATTCCCTTCGGTGTGCCCGATACCGATCCTCCCGATCACGACGGGTGGCTCCGCCACCGCCTTTCCGTACCGGACCACGAACCCCTGGTGTTCTTTGGAGGCGTGTACGACTGGTACGACACGGACACCCTGCTGGCAGTCTGGCGAACCCTGGTCCGGGAAAAGAGGGCCCACCTGGTTATCTGCCGCCATCCCAGAGCCGACACGACACCCCAGATTCGATTTGAAACCTTTCTGGAAGGGGCGAAGGAAAGCGGCCTTCTCCATGACACAATTCATGTTGTGGACTGGATCCCCTATCACGATCGGGTGAGTGCCTACAGGGATTGCCACACGGCCCTTTCTTTTCACTTCCAGAGCTTTGAAACGACTCTTTCCTTCCGGACCCGGGTACTGGATTTCCTCTGGGCGGGACTTCCCGTTCTCACCTCACCCGGAGGGGGGCTTGAGCAGGTACTCTTCGACCTTCCGGGACTTCGAATCCTGAAGGAAAACACCGTTTCCGAGGGGGCGGAGGTTCTTGCAGAAATGATCTCCCGACCTATCGAAGACGCCGAAAGGAAGCGAATTTCCCTGGCCATTCGAAACCGGCTCAGCTGGGACCGTGTCCTGGCCCCCCTTTCGGATTATCTGAAATCACTGGAGAGATACCAGGGCGCCGAGCCCAGAAGCTGGTGGCAGAGGCTCTTTCCGTGACATCCCCCCTGGTCTCGGTGATCGTCGTCACGCTGAACGGCCGTCACCACCTGGAACATCTTTTCCCCTCCCTGAAAGAACAAACGCTTCCCGCGGATCAGTTTGAGATCATCCTGGTCGATAATGGTTCCGGGGACGACACCATCCGATGGACCGCCCGCCACTATCCCGATGTCCGAATTCTTGATCTGAAAACCAACACAGGTTTTGCGCGGGCCAACAACGAAGGTGCAAAGGCGGCGCGCGGGTCCTATATTGCCCTCATCAACAATGATACACGGGTCGAACCCAACTGGCTCCAGGCCCACCTGGACACCCTGGAGCGGAAGGATTTTCCGGCCGGATGTTCCAGCGGACGTCTGTTGAACTGGGCGGGGGATCGCGTCGACTTTATTCGAGGGATCCTGACCTTTGACGGCCATGCCTTTCAGCTTCACCAGGGATCTCGATCCGGCACGCTGGAGGAAGAAACTCAATCTTCCGAACTGCCCTTTCCCTGCGGCGGAAACATGATGATCCGGAGAAATGTGTTCCTGGAAAACGGCGGATTTGACGAGAATTTCTTTGCCTACCTCGAAGATGTCGATTTCGGATGGCGGTTCAGCCTTGCCGGCGGGACCATTCTCTACCAGCCCGGAGCCCTGGCCTACCACAGGGGTTCGGCGACCGGTCTGGAACTCGGGATGTTCAAACGTGCCTTCCTCTTCGAGCGGAACGCGTACATGGTTGCCGTGAAGAACATGGAGGAGTCGATCCTGCAGGCTCTCCATCCGGCCATCCTCACCGCATTCATGCACCGGATGGACCGGGTCCTGACTCAGGTTCCCACGGTCCATCGGGATCTCATGGTCGACCCCTATGCCCGAAACGTGAAACCTGCGGGAACCCTCCGCATTCGATCGGACCATGCCCGAAACCATCTCCGGGCCTATCACTGGATTATGGCCAACCTCCGGAAGATTCACGACGCACGTGTCGAAGTTCAGTCCCGGCGAACCATCAGCGATCACACTTACCTGGAAAAATTTCCCCTTCACCTCGTTCCGACCTATCCCGGGGATGACTTGCTCTTTTCCAGCCCCTTCTTCAACGCCCTTCTCCCTTCCAGGCCCGTTCTTGTCCGCAGGTCCCTTTCCCGGATCCTCGCTCTGTGACCCTCTCCCTCTCCATTGTCATTCCCACCTACAACCGCCTGGACGCACTGAAAAAGGTCCTGGAATCCCTCAGGACACAGTCCCTGGCCCACGATCGCTTTGAAGTCATCCTAGTGGACGACGGGTCCACGGATGGAACCGGGGACTGGATCACCCGGGCGGACTTTCCCTTCGCCTTCACCTATCGCAAGCAGGCCAACGCCGGTCCGGCCAGGGCCCGGAATGTCGGCATCCACCTGGCCGGGGCGCCCCGGATTGCCTTCTTTGGCGACGATACAACCCTGGAGCGGGACTGTCTGTCTATTCACGCGGGAGAATTCGAACCGGTTGAAGGCCTCGCCGTCCTGGGCTTCACCGACTGGCCCCGGGATATGAACGTAACTCCCTTCATGGATTACATCAATCGGTTCGGCCTGCAGTTCGGATACGACATCATTCCTGACCCAGAAAACGTACCCTTTAATTTCTTTTACACCTCCAACGTATCCCTCCCGTCTCAACCGATCCGGAATGCGAACGGGTTTGATGAATCCTTCCCCTTCGCCGCCTGGGAAGACATCGAGTGCGCCTACCGGATGATGCAGTCAGGTCTGAAGATGGTCTATCGGCCGAAGGCCGTCTGCCGTCACCACCATCCCACCACGATGAAGTCCTTTACCGTCCGCCAGTATAAGAGCGGGATTGCCGCCGCCACGATGGCGGAGCGCCACCCGGAGCTTGCCGACTTCGTGGGACTGCCTCTTGCCCGGGTGACGGGGCAGAAACGTCCGGTCAGATTGCGGATCCAGGAGAGGATCTGCCGCCTCCTGGAGCGCCAGGGGTGGTTCCGACCCAACCGGTGGTACCGGGCGATCATGGAGAACCACTACCTCCGCGGCCTCTCCGCTGCATTGCAGTCGAGGGATGGGAAAGGATGACAAAAACTACATCCTGTTAATGACCGAATGGAAATAAGGGCCCTACTGTTTCCAAATCTCTACAGTTTATGATTTTACAATCTACAGCGGTTCGTGGTGTCCTTGTCTGTGGCGCAGGCTCCGGAGGAACCGTTCGATCCCGTCCCCATCCGTTCATCCTGACCGGAATCCACACCCCATGCACCCTCCGTACCTGCACCATCGGTCGCAACGATAATCCACCAGTAAAAACCCTTTCCGTCTGAAGAAGGATCCAGGGTGTTGTTCCAGGTGTAGGGCTGTGTGGTATCCAGACTGCAGACGCTTCCACTCAGTGAATACGTACCTCCCGGAATCGCGGGAAGCTGGGTGCCGCCTCCGTACAGGATTCCGTAGTCGGCCGTCCCGCCGCAGGAGGTATCCCAGGTCAGGGAAATCTGATTACCCTGGGGATCCAGCTTTGTGGCTTCCATTGGAATTCCGAAGGTCCCATCTGCAATGACGGCGGGACCTACCGATGGCTGGGAGACCGCACTCATGGGATCGGACCCCAGGTCAATTTCGTATCCGTCCGTGAATCCGTCACCATCGGAATCGGTATTGTTGGGATCCGTCCCCAGCTCGGCTTCCTCCGCATCCCCAAGGCCATCGCCATCAGAGTCCTGGTTGTTGGGATCACTGCCGTATAAAGCTTCGTCCGCATCGGAAAGACCATCCCCGTCAGAATCGGGTTCCCTCACATGGAAATTGACACGGTACGCGGATCCTGTTGTATCCCCTTCCCGCAATCGAACGTGCAAAGAATACCCACCCTCCGGCAGACTGACAACAACGGGTTCCTGGACCGTGACGTTTGTAAGCGGAGAGACGGAGAGATCCAGGGCTTCGTGGCTGGCTACGAGGTCACCCGCACCGTCATAGATTTCAAAAAGAACATCCATCTTGTGGACATCTTCATAGCCGTGGTACTGGAGGGTGAACTCGGCTCCAATTTGATCCCCGGGCAGAGGCTCCGCAGGAACCATTCCGATATCGAAGATACTGGTTGTCAGGAGCGGCATGTCAAAGCTGACGGAGTAGGTGATGGTATCCACGATCAAGGTTTCATCAGTTTCCCAGTCGTGGCGGGCACTGAGAAATAACAGCTTTTTCTGATACCCATCTGATACCCAGGTAAATAAATTCTGCTCGTCAGGGAAAAGACCACTTGAAGTGCACACATCTGTGTATGTCGGTACCAATACTGGATCAAAAATGTCATCAGGATCGCTTACCAATTCTAAATCCCCACAAGGAAGATTGAGTATCTGACCGGGTTCATAGGTAACTGTCGAAGAATGTACAGTAAAATTTGTCGTTCCTTCAGGTAAAACAACATTGTCTACCTCAAAATAAGGAACGACCGGTTCACCGATTTCATTATATTCATCTTTCATGTCTGCGTATGTTAGATGCGAATAGGTGTCTATTGTTTCTACGGTTAGATCTGGCAGATCAACTGTAATTTCCTCCAAACCATTTTGTCTGGTAGGTGTAAGTTTGACATCGTTCTCCATTGCAGAATTCAGCAGGAAATTTCTTGGTTTCGAAGACGATGTTCTGGCTTCAATTTCCTGTCTGGAGGGCGAGCCCAATGGTGACCCTGGCAATAGCCACGGTAACCCATAATAATTTGCAATGTGATAGACGTACTGGTCCACTCCGCTCCAATTGAGTCGCGTGGTTCGAAAATTTTGCTTTGCAATTAAAAAGGCCTGTGCCATTGGCTTGTTAAGTTTATTTGTGTATATCTCTTTCAAAAGGAAATCTAAGATTATTTCAGAAGAGGATAGTATTCCTGGTTGCAACAAACAACTAAGATTGTCTCTACTTGTTTTTACATGACAAGATATCCCCTTAGAATAATGAGTGTTTGCAATAACTGCCGCTGCCTTTTGTTCCTCTATTGCAGCAGCAAGAAGACCATCGCTAGTGGGTACCCCCCCATTGCATCCTCCAAAAACGAAAAGAGCATCTCTTGGGAGACTCATCGGTGTAGAACTTCCATATCTATAAATTTGATTTGCTCGTAAATCAACTCTTACCTGGTTTTCCTCTATACCATCATTACCTTCTGTACTTATGACAAATTCTTCTGTACCACCACTCTTATCGACACGCCAGCCTGCAACGGATGGGTCAGAATGCATACCGACAATTATTCCTCCGAGAGAGCTTGATCCATTTTCAAACGCAGAAGCTCCGTCCTCTTCATTCCAATCCTGATCTGTTGTACAAATGGTTTGCCCTCCATTGCCATCATAATAAATATCGTACCCGAGATCTCTTATTCTATTAAAATCACCATATTGTTGACCATCTGTTTGCAAAGCAATGAGTGAATCCCGGACAGGTCCACTCTTTACCTGCAATAGATCTTTAGCGTTATTTAATTTCCAGAAAAGTAATCGCCCTACAACAAGGTACTCTGTGGAATTCCATGAATAGGGTGAATCTGTTGGAAAATATCCTTGTTCATAGATAGATATCAACCAACTATCTGATACATTTGGGGGCAGACTATACACAGTTGGATATCGCCACATAGGGATGATCTCATCTCCACCTATGATGGCAGCATAACTTTGTAATGGGGTGAATCCCCCATGGCTGGCGAGCGAATAGATTTCTGTGAATATTTTTGTACATATCACATCTGCTTCATCTATGGTTGATGTATCATGGTTCCACAGGATCGTTGAATGGTCTTCTCTATCCACGTATAGGATCAATGCACCATCTTCAATTGCCCTTCGTTGTACTGTATTGAGAAATGTCAAAACGTTTCGTTCAAAGGGATTCATTCCATAGTTAAGAAAAAGGAGAGAGCGGTTCGTCACGAACATTTTGTCAAGGCCATCCCGAATCCAAATTTTTCCAATTGGATCAAATTGATTTTCGGTGTGGATCGGCGACCCCAGCTGATTCTCGATTCTAACCGTGAATTTCACAAGGCCTGATGAATTATCCGCTGTTGTGTAACGGAAGCGATAAAGATGCTCGTACCCTTTCCAAATAGTGGCCGGCGTATCCACGGTCACCGTACCAGTCGGTAAATCCGGGGTATAGGGAACCCCCGGTCCATCGACATCTGTTGGTGCATCGAACGCTGTCGCACCCGCTGCGGTTGCATTAAATCTACGCACCTCCACAACGCTTCCAATTGCAGATGGTGTCAGACACTCCACGATGATCTTGAAGTTCTCCAGATCCACGACTCCTGTATTTCTCACTCTAACCTTGACGTCCACCGTGTCCCCGTTTGGCGCTTTGTATGCATGGATCTTCTCGCCTTTGAAGTTATACCCGATGGGCTGGGCATCATCCACCCAGACAGTTACCTGGGCTTCCGGAGGCACAACTTCAATGGTACGGGTAGAGGACTGTGCTGCAGGTACACCACTTGCGGTTTTGATCAGAACACTGGCTGCATGAATGCCGGGGGTGTAATAGATGACGCTCTGCTGGTCGTAACGATTCGAACTTCCAACGGCCGCGTCCGGTGTTCCACCAGGAAAAGACCATTCAAAGGTAAGGGGATAGTCCCCGTCGGAGTGCACACCTACGGCGACGAACCGTATGCTCTCTCCTGCCCCGACCTTAATTTGAGAGGGGAAGGGATAAATAATCCCTCCAGCAGGAACGACCCCGCTCTGGTCAAATGTTGCGATGAGTGAATAATACGTCGACGTATAGTCTGCGGCGCCATGCCCGGCGATTTTGACAATCCATTCGCCATCGGATGCCCCGGTCACACTGATGGATTCTGTGACCCCGGCACCACCTGTGTTGGAGACCAGGTCCTCACCAAGAGGCCCGAGGATTCTGAGATCCAGATTGATCCCGGCTGGCGGTGTGACGGAGACACTAATGTCTCCGTTGCTGGTATTGGTGAAGCTATAGTGATCTATATCTCCCGGGGGAAATATGTTTGCATCTACAAGTGCCTGATCGGACACTAGGTCATGCAGGCGGTTGTTGACCGGGTCGTTATTGGGCTCGTATCGGTCACCCTCACCGTTGATGGGTCCGGAAAACTTGGAACCATCGGGATATGGGTAGTACACAGTGTGCGAACCCGCCACAACTTTGTACCGGTATTGATAGGTACCCTGGGAAATGAGGGTCTTGGCAAAGGTAAAGTTTGCACCCTGCGTTGTTGTGCCCGAAATGTACGACATGGGCCACGACGTTTCTTCCAACGTAACCGGGTTTGTGATCAGGAGAGTAACCGCCATCGGATCCCCGTCCCGGTCTATGGCTGAGATGTTCCAGCGGTACGAGGTCTGGTTCACATACCCGTAGGCCGGCAGGGGACCATTATCCGGAAAGAAAGCCGGGGGAGTATTTTGTGTTGGCGATGTAAGCCAGTTACGGTAGTAAACATTTACTCCAACAGGATCCCCGGCGGGGTTATCATTCATCAGTTCCACACCGCTGTCGCTGGGATCGTACGGTCCGCCGGGATCATTCCACCAGCAGTCCCTGGCATCAACGACACTTCCATTCACTCCATAGTTGGTATTATCCGCAATCGAACACGCCTTTACCCTGGAACCATTACCTAAATAAAGTCCGGTCTGGCAGTTGGAAATGGAGGAATCATAGATAAACGAATTCTGACCGCCATAGATACCGTAATTCGTTGCGGACGAATTGGAAATTGTGCTCCACAGACATTCCACACGGATATTTGGCGCCAGGACAGCAGCGTAGGAATATTCGGAAATATTGACATTCTTCAACTTGATTGTCCCTGATCCATTTGCAGTAATAGCACCATAATAGGAAGAGTAATAGCCACCATAACGGATGCTGCAATAATTAAGATCAATGTACACATGTTCACTTGTAGATGCGTTGCCGATGTATCTCCAATCTCCCCATGCAGGGGACGTAGTATCCCCGTCTCCGTTTGAATCCCCGCCCACTGTGTCGTCCGCAGCAGAGGTGATGTACACCGGTTGCGACTCTGTTCCGTTTACGATGAAGGATGCATCATCGGAAACGACAAAGGGATACAAATAGGGTGATCTGGCTTTCCATATCACCCCGGGCGCCAGGGTCAACGTGACACCGGTGCCAATTGTTAAATTCCCGTAGTACACCTCCTGGGCCGGCAGGGTCATGGATGCTGTGACCGTACCGTGCATCCGTATCCAGTTCAGGTAGTTCCCCGTCACACTATTCCCGGCGGGAGGAGACGTCCAGTTGTTAGAATTCAAGAAAATTGCATCGTAATCCGCAGATCCATTGTTTATGGCCTGGTTATTATTAAACGTGATATTGT
>DAOSWS010000010.1:80473-120481 GCA_035593605.1 Thermoanaerobaculia bacterium
GTTGGTAGAATTCAAGTAAATTGCGTCGTAATCTGCAGACCCATTGTTAATCGCCGTGTTGTCTGTGAAGATAATATGATCAGAGCTGACATAGAAGCCTTGTTGATAACAGTTCTGAACCGTTGTATTCGTTATTGTGACATAATTATCAGTGCTGCTGAAAAGGATGCCCTTGTCATAACACGTATCAACAAGAGAATGGGTGATCGTGAGGTCTACATTGTCCACGTTCACACCCCATTTTCTGGATTTGTAAATGGTCGTGTGATCCAGTGTTACAATCCCATCATCAAGATGTATGGCTCCGAAGTCCGAAGAAGAATCAATCCCGCCATACCTTACTTCACTGTAACTCATCTGGATGGCCCGGCCCGTTCCTATGGCACCATTCCCTATATACCCCCAGTCGCCCCAATTGGGAGTGGACCCACTCCCATCCCCGTTCGTGTCCCCTCCGATCGTGTCGTCCTTGTAGGAAGTGAAATACACCGGAGATCCGCTGGTGCCATTTACGATGAGAGAAGCTGAGTCGCTTACAATAATGGATCGGTTTGTTTGGAGCTTGACAATGACACCCGCCTCAACCGTCAGAGTAATTCCGGTGTCTATGGTGATCGAACCCGTCACAACATAGGGGTTTCCTTCCGCCGTCCAGGTTGTGTTTGAAGAAATGCTCCCGGAGACATTGGTCAGACCAAACATCATTCCTGGAACAAGAAAAATGCTGGAAATTATAAGTAATTTTAATATTTTCAATCTTTGTTTCATTCCGGCCCCCCAGAATTTATCTGCAAACCCAATCATGGGTATTCTAACAGAAAGATTACATTGAGGGATTTATCCTCCGTCGCTATCCACCTCCCAAGCCTTAAAGCTATGGCGGGACAAGGTGGATTTATCCTCCGTCGCTATCCACCTCCCAAGCCTTAAAGCTATGGCGGGACAAGATGGATTGGATGGTTCTTCAATCCAGGAAGTAGAGGGTTTCGTCCCTTGAAGGGGCTTTTCGTTTGGACATTGCGTACTTCTTCATCCGGATGAACTCCGAGAGGGCATCGTCATCCTCTTCATCCATGACATCCCCGAATTCCTCTTCCAGCGCGTCCGGGTTCTCCCCGGACTCCAGGCGGCGCACCATTTCCTCCATGCGGGGTCCCATCTCCATCCCCGTCATATCCATGAACTTTCTCATAAATTTTGCCGCAGCGCGGGGATCTTCCATGTCCTCCATCGAACCCATTTCCCCGGCAAGGGTCTCCATGGCTCCCTCCATTCGTTCCTCATCCATGTCCCCGAAAGGAGAGGGTTCATCATCCTCCCGGTGTTTCAGGGTTGCAAAGCGGGAAACTCTGCGGCTCAGAGTGGACTTTCCGCACCGGGGACAGTCGGGAACTGTCTCCGTGTTGGGAACCGTAGAGAAAAACTGAAAGATACGATGGCAGGGCGAACAGTAAAACTCGTAAATCGGCATGGATCTTATGTACCAGAAAACGATATCGGTTTCAAGAATAAATACCCCGCCTTCCATGTAGAATAGATGAAGTGTTTATAAAAATCGCGACCGCAGACCTCTTCGGGAAGTCCGGCACCTCATGAAGATCCGGTGTGCCCAGTGCGCAGGATCGATTCCGCTGGATCAGCCTGAATCCTTTATTCACTGTCCCTACTGCGACTCTTCTCTCTTTTTTGAAGGGGCAAAGACCTTTCTCCATTTTGTGATCTTCCCCAGGATCGATTCAGTTGCCGCCCGGCGATCTCTCTGGAACAACCTCAAGCGGGAAGGTGTGATCCATCCGGGACTTAAGGACATTCAAATGGTCATGCTGCCCTTCTGGGCCGTCCGGGGGAAGGGCCTGCAGAAGACCGTTCCAGCCTTTGCTCCCTGTCCGCCGGAACTGGCCGGGGTTCTCATTCCGCCCGCAGGCGTCAAACTCTCACGAAACGATTCAGCCGACGGGTGGACCTTTCTGGAACCGACGGAACAGGGCGAGGCCGTGAGGGACGCCTACCCGGGTGCAACGGAATTCTCCCTTTACTACCTTCCCTTTTATCATGTTGTTTACGGAAATACCCTTCCCTACGAGGCATGGATCGACGGTGTGGAGGGACGGGTACACACATTGACACTTCCCCCGAAAGAGCTGAAAAAGGCTTCCATGGCATTTACTTTTTTCGTCACACTGCTTTTTTCCCTGGCATTGCTGAGCTCCTGGCTGATCCCGGGACCCGTTCCCGCCCTGATCGTTATTTTTTCACTGTATCTTGTTTTTTATCTGTGGAGCCGATCCCTCTACCCCGGTGGGAGTGGACGATGAAAACGCGGGCCCTTGTCTGCCCCTCCTGCGGGGGTACGATGTCCCCTCCCCTCGGTCATCGGGTCGTTTCCTGCCATTTCTGTAGCGACCCTTTCTACGTCTATCTTGCCGATTTCCTTCCACGGTATCGTCTCCAGGCAAAAAAGGACCTCGACGCTCTCCTTGCAACGATACGATCCCGGCTTGCATCCCCCCTCCTTCCCGATCACTTTTCCGATCGATTCGAGGTCATTTCTCACCACCGCCTCTTTCTTCCCTTCTACCTTCTGAGCGGATTGCGGGGAGGCTCCCAGTATTTTGCACAACGGGATCCCGTGACAGGCGAGTTGATCCGCGAGGACACACGATCCTCCCTGGGACCCTTCCAGTATGTCTACTTTGGAGCGACCCTGGAGCACTGGAATCTCCACGACACCGATCTTCGCGACATCATTCTTTCCCGGCCGGGAGAGATCGAAGCGGTATCGATGGGATCTCTGGCCACAGAAGGCGAGATCATCGACGCCGACATTCCCATGGAAAGAGTGATCGGTACCGGAGTCGCTTCCGGAGGAGAGGATCTTTCCCTGCTTGAATTGACGATCTCGCTTGTCTATCTCCCCGTTCTGGCACTTACACTCCGCTTCCAGGGGCAAATCTACACCCTGACCGTCGACGAGATAGAAGGCAGGCTGATCCGGGGACATCTTCCCGTCCGGTCATCCCGGGCATTCCATATCGGCCTCCCCATGGCCGCGATTCTGGGATGGCTCTGCGGGGCTTTCCTCCAGCCCTGGAGTATGGAGGCGGGAAAGACAACTACCGGTTTCTGGCTGTCCATATTACCCATGGCATTTTTTGTAGGATCTGCATTCCTTCTCCTTCAGGCATGCCTGCTCTTCCTTCGCATCCCCCGACGGATTCGGGTTACGCCGGAGGGATTCGATCTCGTCCGAGCCGGGCCTTTGCCTGCATTTCCCATCCCGGGCCTGCAAAGACCGGTAAACCGTATCGTGGAAGCTTTGGGGGAATTATCCAACCCCGGGAAACCTGGACCATGAAATCCCCCGTTCTGCACCGCTTGCATTGTGACCGTTGCGGGAGTCCTCTGGATGGGAACCTTCTCAGCAAGGTCTTCACCTGTACACAGTGCTTTTTGGCCTTTTTCATGGACGGGCCCCGGGTTCAACGCTTTCCCCTCCGCTACGGGAAAGCGAATATTCTCCTGCCGGAGCCAATCCTTCAGATCCCCTTCTGGGATGTTCAGACACACTATTCACTCACGGCAATGACAAAGGACCAGCAGAGAGCCTATGGAACGCTGATGCCGTGGACCCGTCTCCTGATTCCTGCGTTCTGGTCCCCCGTTTCGGATATGGTTCAGACGCTCACATACCATTACTCTCTGATCGAAAAGGACACGATCCAGTGGGAACAGCGAAACGGGAGGTTGTGGCCGGTCACTCGAAACCCGGAGAGCCTGGAAGCAATCGCCCGGATCCTGTGGACGGCCCGTCTGGATCGGGCCTGCGATACGACGGGGGTCAGGGTGACCGTTCAGCTATCGGATCCCTGGTTGTCCGTTCTGCCTTTTGCCCGTGAACCCGATGGGAGAGGCTTCAGGGATGGCCTGACCGGAGCCAGGTTTCCCGGGGCCCTTTTCCGCTGATCCTCCTTCCATTGACGGGTATCTCGTACCTGAGTACACTTACAAATACCATGATCTGTTTTTCATTTCGGCGCTGAGATCGACCATGCCCCTCTGGCCAGGAAGTGGAAGCCTGAAACGAAAAGTCCTCCTTCTTGTGATCGGAAGCGGGCTTGGATTTGGTCTGATCAGCTCCATCCTGGGTACGACCTTCATTCACTCCATGACCCTTCAGGAAGCACAGACACGTGTAAAAAATAACCTGAACAGTGCCTGGGCCGTGCTGGAAGCGGAGGAAATCCGAATTCTCCAGGTGGTGAACCTTATCAGCCAGAAGGATTCACTGGTCGAGTCCATCGAATGCAATGATATTCCGACCCTGTATACCCGACTGCGCCGGTCGAAGTGGGAAGCCGGTTTGGATTTCCTCACTGTAACCAGTCCGGAGGGGAATGTAATCCTCAGGACTTCCTCCGGGGAAGTGACCGGGGACAGGGTCACGCAGGATACGATTGTCCAGCTTGCCCGCTCGGGGAAGTCGGCCCGGGGAATACGGCTTATGAGCCTGGAACAGCTTACGCTCGAGGATGACGATCTTAATCGAAGGGCCTTTATCACCCCGAAAGCCACGCCCCACGCCAAGCCGAGAGAAGTTCCCGCCATGACCCGCGGCATGGTCATGATGGCAGCGAGTCCGATTCTGGATCGGGATCGACGTGTTCTGGGAACCGTGTACGGCGGGATCCTCTTGAACCGAAACTACGAACTTGTCGATACGATCCGCTCCATCGTCTTTGGGGATGAGACCCACGATGGCCGGATTGTGGGAACGGTGACGATTTTTCAGGGAGACACCCGCATCGCAACCAATGTGACCGACGAGGAAGGGTTCCGGGCCATCGGTACACGCGTTTCGGAAGAGGTATACGACCGGACCCTTGTCCGGGGAATTGCCTGGGAGGGGAGGGCCTTTGTGGTTCGAGACTGGTACGTCAGTGCCTACGAACCCATCCTTGACGTAGACGGTGCCATTATCGGAATGCTCTACGTAGGTGCCCTGGAACAGAAGTACACGGATATGCGAAGAAACCTGGTCACTGTCTTTCTCGCTCTTTCCATGCTCTGGACCCTTCTCGTCGTTCTTCTTGCCCTTCAGCTTTCCAAGAGAATCCTTACTCCGATTCATAACCTTGCCTTTGCAGCCACATCGGTTTCACGGGGCTCCCGGGATGTCCGGATTCCCGATGCAGGCGAAGGGGATGAAATCACCGCCCTTACATCTTCATTCCGAACCATGGTGACCGCCATATCCGAACGGGAAGAGGAACTCGTGAATACCAATCGAAAGCTTTCCTCTGCGAATCGCAACTATCTGGATATGCTTTCCTTTGCATCCCACGAACTGAAGAACCAGATTGCCGGTGCTTCCATTGCGGTACGTACCCTGCAAAGAAACGCACATTCCACCCTTAATCCTTCGGACCGGGACCTCCTTCAGCGACTCGCCGGGGCGATGGATACCCTGGGGGAGATGCTGCGCAATACAATGGATCTGTCGAGACTGGAGAGCGGCGACTTTATCCCGGAAGCAAAGACGGTTGACTTTCTTCAGGACATCGTTGTTCCGACAATAGGCCAGCTCAGCGTCCTGGCGGACCAGCGCGATATTGTTCTGGAAAACCGGAATGAACTGTCGCTGGTTCTTCATACCGATCCCGGCCTTCTCGCGATTATCTATTACAACCTTTTTCACAATGCAATCAAGTACGTACCCCGGGGAGGAACGATCACCCTGAGTTCCGGTAGAGAACCGGACCAGGTGTGGTTTACGGTTCACAACACGGGTCCCGGGATCCCGGAAAAGGCTCTTCCCAGGATATTTGAGCGTTTTTATCGTGAAACCGGTAAGGTCAATGATACGCCTCACGGCGCAGGCCTCGGTCTCTACATCACTCGAAGGCTGGTCGAGCTTCTTGGGGGAACCATTCAGGTCGATAATATCCCCGATGTTGGCATTGCCTTTCAGGTTACTCTCCCGGATCGACCCTTGACCTCGAATGGATCACATCCTTCATCCTGAGATCTGAATCTGTCATAGAAAGAAGAAACGATCCGTCCTATCCGTGTGGTGTGCGCCTCACATAGATGGCATAGTACAGAGGAAGGGAGATAAAAGAGATCAGGATAAATGCAATTCCCCAGAGCGTCTTTTTTTCCACGTGTCGATCTGCCAGGTCCAGAAGCAGAATCACGAGAAAGCCGAGCGTGGAAATAACGAGAAGAATCCAGAGAATCGGAAGAAGATTGACAACGGTCACCAGGATTTCTGCAAACTGATTTCGGGAGAGCTCTCCTGAGAGAAGGAGCAGGAGCAGAACAAAGAATGAGATCGAGAGTATGGCATAACACCCCACCAGGACATCGCGGATAAGCCGCGGGAACCCATCCATGCATCCATTATACACTCATTGAATTTTAAAAATTCGATTCTCCTACTCTTCATCCTCACGTCTGAGCCCATATTTGTGAATCTTCGCGTAAAGGGTACTGCGATCGATCCCCAGAAGCCGGGCACACTGCGAAATATTATGATCATATCTGGAGAGAATATCCATAATGTGGGACCGCTCCATTTCTTCCAGGGAGAGAGGATGGGATTCATCCTGTAGAGGTCCCTCACTCTCTCCTCTCACCCTTGCGGGCAGGTCCTCCGGCCTGATCATATCCCCTCCGCAGAGGATCATGGCATGCTCGACGGCCCCCTGGAGCTCCCGCACATTTCCGGGATAGTCATATTCGGTCAACGTTTTCATGGCTTCCGGGTGAATTCGAATTCCGGAGTCAAGCCCCATTTCCTTGCTGAAAACGCCAAGGAAATGGTGCACCAGGAAGGGAATATCCTCCTTTCGATTCCGGAGCGGTGGAATGGTCAACGTGATCACGTTAAGCCGGTAAAAGAGATCGTCCCGAAAGGCTCCTTCATGGACGAGGTGTTCAATATCACGGTTCGTGGCACTGATGATACGGACATCCACTCGAAGGGTCCGGGTCCCCCCCAATCGTGTAAATTCCTTTTCCTGAAGGACCCTCAGCAAATCCAGCTGGAGCTTGGGGGAGATATCTCCGATTTCATCAAGGAACAGTGTTCCGTGGTCAGCCAGCTCAAACTTTCCCTTCCGGGCTTCCCGGGCATCGGTAAAGGCACCTTTTTCATGGCCAAAGATTTCATCTTCAAGAAGTGTTTCACTCAGTGCGGCACACGATACCGGAACAAAGGGATAGCTTTGTCTCGGGCTCTCCTCGTGGATGGCCCGGGCTAGCAATTCTTTTCCCGTCCCGCTTTCTCCCAGAATCAGGACCGTGGTCCGGCTTCGGGCCACCCTTCTGGCCATCTCAAAGAGGCGGAGCATCGATTCGCTCCGCGACATAAGAGCATGAAAGGAAGCTCGTCCGGTCATTCTTGATTTAAGGAGGGCGTTTTCCTTGAGAATCGAAAGGTGCGCTCCCAACCGTTCAACCGCGAGACTGACTTCATCGGGATTAAAGGGTTTCACAATGTAATCATAGGCACCCTGTTTCATCGCCTCGACGGCAGAATGTACCGTTGCATGCGCGGTCAGGATCAGGCAAAGGGTGTCCGGTGAAATCCGTCGTATTTCCTGGAGTGTTTCTATTCCGTCCATTTCGGGCATTTTCAGATCGATCAGGGCAATATCCACCGGGTTTTCTTCGACCAGCGAAATCGCCTCTCTACCGGATGACGCCCGGAATACGGCGTACCCTTCTCCTTCCAGCCACGAAGCCAGGGATTCACGAACAATGGCCTCGTCGTCCACCAGAAGTATTCGATAGGATGTGACAGAATTCACAGAGTAAATGTATCACATAGTGTATGTTTTTCCTACACGTTTGTTGGATTATCCAACATAATGTGACGATATTCACGTATTATTCATGGCATAGTGGTTGCATATGTATCATGTAAAGAGCCGGTATCAACCGGCAGGCTGCCAGGACATGGCACAGCCTCAACAGCATCTCCTTAGAATTAGCTCCGCACCCGCGGAGCTACTTTTTTTCCTGGCACAGGATCCGGGATAAGAAAAAACGCCCCGCAACTGCGGGGCGTTCGAAATGATGCTGTCGACTGTACGTCAGGATCTCGGGTAGCTCATGAGCGTTTTCATGTAGTTGGCCCGCTCAAAGGCCGTGGGATCAGGACAGGATTGCTGGCTGAGGGCGCCCTTCATCTCTTTCACGGAAGTATATTCGTGATCTTCCATCCACGATGCCAGCTCACCAATCACCGTTCCAATTTGGTCAATTCCCTTCTGAAGAAGAACGGAACAGACCTGAGCGACGTCCGCACCCGCCAGTATCATTCTGGCTGCATCCAGGCCGGTATGGATTCCTGTTGTAGCCGCAAGGGATGTGTCAACTTTTCCACGAAGAATGGCGATCCACCGAAGGGCCAGCCTCCCCTCGAAGGGACTGGAAAGAACGAGATTCGGTTTGACTTCCAGCGTATCGAGGTCGATGTCGGGCTGATAGAACCGGTTAAAGAGGACCAGGCCGTCCGCTCCTGCAGAGGCAAGGTTGTGGGCCATGGCTGCGGGATTGGAAAAGAAGGGACTGAGCTTCATCGCCACAGGGATGGTGATGTGGGTTTTGACGGCCTTCAGGATATCGAGATAGAGCTTTTCGACATCCGAACCTGTTTCGGAAGGATCGGTAGGAAGGTAGTAGACGTTGCACTCCAGAGCATCCGCACCGGCTTCCTCCATCTGCTTCGCATAGTCAATCCACCCCGAAACCGTCGTCCCGTTCAGGCTGGCAATAATGGGAATATCCACCGTTTCCTTTGCACGGCGTATATGTTCCAGGTATTCATGGGGACCGACAAAAAAGTCATCCGGTTCCGGGAAATAGCTCAAGGCTTCCGCGAAACTTTCCGTTCCCTGCGCCAGATGGGTGTGGAGGGCAAAGGCGTCGTGGGAAAGCTGTTCCTCAAAGAGGGAGTGCATTACGACGGCGGAAGCGCCAAAGTCCTCCATCCTTTTAATGTTCGCCACATCTTCTGAGAGAGGCGAGGCAGAGGGTACAACGGGATTTTTGAGAGTCAGACCTAAATAGGTTGTCCTGAGATCGACCATGATGGACTCCTTCCCTTAGTTCGATTCGGCGGATTCTTCGCCGGTGCCTGGATTCATGGCGGCAAGCTGCTCGTAAAAGCGACGACGTCGCTTCACATCTTCTCCGGCCAGCCGGATGAGTTCGGCTGCAGCCTCAGGATGGCTTTTGGTGAGCATCTTGTACCGGGTTTCCTGGTATGCGTAATCTTTTAGAGATATCTTGATATCTTTGGAATCCAGCTTCAACGGAGGCTGACCCTGGTCCGCGAGGCGCGGGTCATATCGATAGAGGGGCCAGTATCCTGAATCCACCGCGTTTTTCTGCTGTGTGAGGCCCTTCACCATATTGATGCCGTGTGCGATACAGTGGCTGTACGCAATAATAATGGAGGGGCCGGGATAGCTTTCCGCCTCGAGAAACGCCCGGAGGCACTGGGCGTCATTTGCTCCCATGGCCACGCTGGCAACATAGACATTTCCGTAGGCAATGGCCATGAGACCAAGATCCTTCTTGGGCCTGGGCTTTCCTCCGGCGGCAAATTTCGCAACGGCGCCGAGGGGCGTAGCCTTGGACATCTGACCACCCGTATTGGAGTAGACTTCGGTATCCAGAACCAGGATATTCACGTTGCGACCCGAGGCCAGTACATGGTCCAGTCCGCCGTACCCGATATCGTAGGCCCAGCCGTCGCCTCCGACGATCCAGACACTCCGTTTGACGAGCGTGTCCGCCAGGCTCATCAGGTGCCTGGCTTCCATGCTGTCCACACCCTGTAGTTTGGTCTTCAGAACTTTCACCCGGGCCCGCTGTTCGAAGATTCCCGTTTCGTCACTCTGATCAGCTTCCAGAATTGCAGTGACCAGGTCTTCTCCCAGCACAGAGATCAACCGTTTGACCAGTTCCCTGGCGAATTCGTTCTGCTTGTCCAGGGTCAGGCGGTACCCAAACCCAAATTCCGCATTATCCTCAAAGAGGGAGTTATTCCAGGCAGGCCCACGGCCTTCCGGGTTTTTGCAATAGGGAGTTGTGGGCAGGTTTCCACCGTAGATGGAGGAACAGCCCGTCGCGTTTGCGATCAGGGCCCGATCCCCGAAAAGCTGAGAAAGCAGTTTCACGTATGGGGTTTCACCGCATCCAGCGCAGGCTCCGGAAAACTCAAAGAGGGGCTGAAGAAGCTGGGCTCCCTTCACCGTGCTGACTTTGACCTGCCGACGATCCACTTCCGGAATCGAAAGGAAAAATTCAAAATTATCTCTTTCCGGTTCGCGGAGGGGCATCTGCGGGTGCATATTCAGAGCCTTGCGCTTCAGTTCCGTCTTATCCCTGGCGGGGCAGACCTCTGCACAGAGAATGCAGCCCGTACAATCTTCCGGGGCAACCTGAATCGTGTATTTCCAGCCGGGAAATTCCTTTCCCTTGTAGTCCACGCTTTTGAAGGTCTCCGGGGCCCCCTTCAGGGCTTCCGCTTCGTAGACCTTGGATCGGATCGCGGCGTGGGGACAGACCATGGCGCACTTTCCGCACTGTATGCAGAGGTCCGATTCCCAGACGGGAATTTCGAGGGCGATATTTCGCTTTTCCCACTTTGTCGTGGCCGTATCAAAGGTGCCATCCACCGGAAAGGCGCTAACCGGGAGATCGTCTCCCTTCCCGGCAATAATTGTGGCTGTGACGTTTTTAACGAACTCGGGAGCCTTCTCCGAAACGGTGGGAGGAATCTCGATGGTGGATGTCACTTTGCCGGGACAGGAGACCTCATGGAGATTGGCCAGGGTCTGATCCACGGCGGCATAGTTCATCTGAACAATCTGTTCACCTTTGGCTCCATAGGTCTTTTTAATGGCATCCTTGATGTACTGAATCGCTTCATCCCGTGGAAAGATGTTGGAGATCGCAAAGAAGCAGGTTTGCATGATCGTATTGATCCTTGCGCCCATCCGTGTCTCCTTGGCAACCTGGTAGGCGTCAATGACGTAAAGCTTGAGCTTCTTGTCGATGATGGTCTGCTGAACCGTCCTTGGCAGGTAATCCCAGACTTCATCGGGCCCATAGGGGCTGTTCAGAAGGAAGGTAGCCCCGGGAATGGCATAGTGGAGCATATCGATCTTCTCAAGAAAGACCCACTGGTGACAGGCCACAAACTTGGCCTTTGAGATCAGGTAGGTGGAATGGATCGGCTTTTTCCCGAAGCGAAGATGGGAGACCGTGATCGATCCCGCCTTCTTCGAGTCGTAGACGAAATACCCCTGGGCATAATTATCGGTACCTTCTCCAATAATCTTGATTGAATTCTTGTTGGCTCCTACCGTTCCATCGGCACCCAGACCGAAAAAGAGGCCCCGGAAGATATCGTCACTCTCGGTAGAGAAGTCAGATTCCCAGGGGAGATTGGACCCGGTCACATCATCCACGATTCCGACGGTAAAGTGATTCTTCGGAGAAGGTTTGGCCAGCTCCTCAAAGATCGATTTAACCATGGATGGCGTAAATTCCTTGGAAGAGAGTCCGTACCGCCCTCCCACGATTTTCGGCATGGCGGAGAACGGTGCCTTTCCGGCGGTAAATCCTTCCATGCATGCATTAACCACATCAAGGTAGAGGGGCTCGCCTGCACTTCCGGGCTCCTTGGTACGATCCAGCACGCCAATCGATTTCACCGATGCCGGAAGCGTCGACAGAAAGGCTTCGACGGCAAAGGGGCGGTACAGCCGAACCTTGATGATCCCGACCTTCGCTCCCGTGGCGGCAAGGTATTCGACGGCTTCGTGAGCCGCCTCGGCGCCGGATCCCATGAGAACGATGACCTGTTCGGCATCGGGAGCACCCACATAGTCAAAGAGATGGTAGGCCCGGCCGGTAAGCCTGGCAAAGCTGTCCATGGCCTCCTGTACAATTCCGGGGAAGGCCGTGTAGTAGGGATTGATGGCTTCACGGCCCTGGAAGAAATGGTCCGGGTTCTGAGCCGTTCCCCGGATGACGGGCCGCTCCGGGTTAAGTCCCCTGAGACGGTGGGCACGGACCAGATCGTCATCGATCATGGCGCGCATATCTTCTTCGGTCAGCTCTTCAATCTTCTGGACTTCATGGGAAGACCGGAACCCGTCAAAGAAGTGAACCATCGGAACCCGGCCCTTCAGGGTCGCCGACTGCGAGATCAGGGCGAAATCCATGATTTCCTGAATCGAGTTGGAAGCCAGCAGCCCAAAACCCGTGGCCCGGCAGTCCATAACATCGCTGTGGTCTCCAAAAATGGACAGCGCGTGGGTTGCAACCGTTCTGGCGGACACATGAAAAACGGTTGAGGTAAGTTCTCCCGCGATCTTGTGCATATTGGGAATCATGAGGAGGAGTCCCTGCGATGCCGTAAATGTGGTGGTAAGGGCACCCGTCTGCAGAGCTCCGTGCACAGCGCCTGAAGCTCCCCCCTCACTCTGCATTTCGACCACCGAGGGAATCGTGCCCCAGATGTTGACCTTGTTTTCCGAAGACCACTGGTCCGACCACTCTCCCATGGGGGAAGAAGGTGTAATCGGATAGATCGCAATTACCTCGTTGGTCTTGTGAGCAACATAGGCCGCTGCCTCGTTACCGTCAATGGTCACATATCTGCGTGCCATAAAATGTACCTCCTTGAAGATGCCTTGACCTCTGTCAAGATGAGTTTTTGATTATACCACCTTGTGACTCTTTGCACAAAACCTCCAGGGGCTGATTGAAACTCCGCGGAAGTTTTGTAAAAACAACCTGATTTCCGGCCTTTTAAGGCTGAGAGATCAGTGGCTTAAGGTGAAGTAGACTCCAATGGCCACGACGACGACCAGCCATGAAAGCATGAGCCCGATGGAGATCGTCCCGTATTTCATCAATCCCGGGGAAGGCGAGTAGGTGCCGACTGTCCTGCCTGCCTTAAAGGCAACGGTAATCAGAAAGCCGGCGACCGCCAGCCCCAGGAGAAAGGTCAGAAAGAATAACAGGGTCGATCCCCAGTGAAGGTTCAGCTTATGATCCGTAATGGCATATCCAACCTTTCCCAGGTACGATACACGCAGAGCCTCACGAGTCGCGGCCATGAGAAGAACCACAACCGTCATGAGAAGCCCGGTCGGAAGGGCCCATCGCAGTGGATTTCTTACCACTTTGAAAAGAAAGACCGTGAAAAGAAGACCTGCGACGAAAGCTATGGCAAAGAGGACATTTTTATGGAACCCCAGTTCACCCGGAATATCAAGGAGCCACCAAAGACCATCCAGAACCTCAAGAACCGAAAAGACGATGAGAAGGCGGGCTCCCAGGCGGCCAGCCCACGTGACATAGATCTCCTCAACATCGGTCCGGGCCCGGATGTACCAGGCGTAGAGCATCAGGAAAAGCCCCGTCACCGCGCCGGAGGCCAGAATAAAGTGGAGGAAGCGGGAAAGTTGAAAGCCATGGAGCCCCATCCCGGATGCGTCCACAACTCCTCCGGGAGCGTACCATTCCACCCAGCGATCAGGAGAAAGCATCTGCATGTTCAGAATATGCATGATAATCCCGGCTGCGAGGAGGAAGAGAAATCCAAGAAGCCCCGCCCAGGGACGGTGGGTTTTTGAAAGGTAATAGACATAAATAAGGGAAAACCCGGCGATCATGATAAACATGAAGGCGATCACCCAGAAGGGAGAGATCAGGTTGGAGGCATACCAGAAGGGATCGTAGATGACCTGAACAAAGAGCAGGGGAGCCACGCCCAGAAGGATGGCCAGAGATATCGAGACCGTGACGACTTTGGCCAGAGCCTTGCCCAGCCGGTTGTACTTTTCACTGGAAGCCATTCTTCCGTAAAGGGCCAGGAGGCTTCCCCCCAGCGTCAGGTTCACCATCAGAATGTGAAGGGCAAAGGTCAAAACCATCAGGACCTGGAAAACTACAGGGTAAAAGGGAAGCCCCATGGGGTCCCGCAGTGTTTGAATCATCGTTGCTGTATCCATCAGTTGGCTCCTTTCGGAACAAGACCCTGAAGATAGGTAGCCAGGGCCAGGGCTTCTTCTTCCGTGCCGGCAAAGGGCGGCATGTACGGATAATCCCCAAGTATTTCAAGCATTCCCTGAAGTTCCTCGGGCTCCTCGGTTCCGAGCCGCGCCACCATCTTTGGCAGGGGCCGGACCCCGCGGTCATTAAGAGCATGGCATGCGGAACATTCGATCAAGGCGATCACCCGCCCGGCCTCCATTCTGTTGTCGTCCGTGATGGTCGAAAGATTTCCGGGAAGAAAGGGATAGGTTTTCAGAATGCCCTCCCGGTTGACCCGGGAGATTTCTTCCTGAACGCCTCTGGCTTCAATTGAGTTTCCGATCAGCTGATTGGAATACATATACCCGTGAATCACATAGGGTTTTCGTGCCATTTCCCGGGTCCGTTCGGCACCCCAGATTCCCATGAAGATCACGCCGATCATGAGGATGGCGGGAACGATATGAATTTTACCGGGCACGATGGCTGCAAGAATGAAATAGAGGGCTGTAACGCCGATGGAGATCAACATAAATTTGGTCAGTGTATCGGTGGGGAGGTTCTGCAGGACATTCCGGGCGGCCTCCGGAAGGGACGAGTAGTACCAGAGCCCAAAGAGGGATCCGAGAAGAAGGCCTCCCAGCCCCCAGAATGATGCTGCGCGGCTGACATATCTGCGAACCACCTCATTCTTGACACGGCTGGCCACAATCAGCGCATAGGCCGCAGCAATGGTGAACATAAATCCTGTCCTGACAAAGAGCTGCTGCCAGTATGTCGGGTTAAAAAACCCATCAAAGAAGAGACCGGTTTCAGTCCACTTGCCGGGAGAAAGCATGAAACCCAGGATCCCGACAATAACCACCATCGTAGTCCAGGAGGCAATGGCGAAGATAAGGCCAATTCTCAAATGGAGTTTCGGTTCAATCTTATCGAGCGTGTAGGCATAGATATAAATGCCCAGAACCTCGAGAATAAAAAAGACCCACTCCGTCGCCCAACCCCAGACGTAGTTATGAATCAGGCCCGAGATGCCTCGCGGGCTGGCCACCGTGGCAGAAAACCAGATCCCGACGCCGGTGAGAGAGCCGAAGACATAGGCAAAGACGAGGAGCGTAAGCGTGTACTTCTTAATAAACTCGAGAAACTCCTGCCGGTTTTCCTTCAAAGCCTTGCGTTCGATAAAGATATTGAACCACATGGCACTGGTGGAAAGATGGGATGGAAGCATGTGAAACGCCGCAATAAGTCCCAGAATAAGGCCGGCGGTCAAAGTGGGAACTTCCCATACTGGATACATGGATACCTCCCGTCAAAGTGTCGTACATTGTATCACAAGTTAGGAGTGCGAAATATAAAGAAGCCATTCTCCCGAAACAGATCCACCGCTTGTGAATTCAAACCGTAACTCGTGATTGAAAGCGCAAGAATAAAGTTCCAGCTGAAGATAATGACGGATGTTTTCTCAGGGGCGAAACCGCTCTGCCAGCCGTGCCGGGAGATTATCCATGGGTCCGTTGCTCATACAGAGAATCACCGCAGGTCCTGAAAGACAGGACTCTACCGCCAGAACCGCTTCGTCAGCGGTGGCACAGCGTGCAGCTTTGACCCCGTGTTTCCCAAGCAGGTCGACAACCTCTTCACAGGCAAAACATTCTTCGGGCGGGATCCGGGGATCCGGTGGAGGAGGAAGGAGGACGACCCGGTCCGCCCATTCCAGGCTGTGCAGGTAGGCTTCCTGAAAGCGCCGGGTCCGGGACGTATTGGTCCTCGGCTCAAAGACGGCAATCAGTGTCCGGTCCGGGTAGGCCCGCTTAAAAGCTGATATTGTCAGAGCCACAGCGGTCGGATGGTGGGCAAAATCATCGACGACCAGAAGATCCGGAGTGGAAAGAAGAATCTCCTGTCTTCTTCGCACCCCGCCAAAGGTCTGGAGGCCTTCCATCAGGGAGGGAAGGGAAAAGCCCAGCTTGAGAAAGAGAGCGAAGAGACCGGTCGTGTTCAGGGCATTATGGACTCCCAGAAGGGGGGTTCGCAGTGTAACGCGCTCCCCCTCATGCTCCAGGGTGAGGGTATGCCATTCCGGCTGCCACGCGTGAAGCCTCCAGTCGGCGTGTTCACCCTGGCCGTAGGTCAGTACGGTTCCCTGGAAGCAGCCATGGATCTCCTCCAGGGAAAACGGAACATCCTCGTGAACCGCCAGAACTGCATCCGATGGTTGTTTTGCAAGAAAGTCCCTGAACAGAGCCCGATATCCATCCTCATTCGGATAGAGGTCCGCATGGTCATGTTCAACGCTGGTCAGAAGGATTCCCTGACCGGTATAGTGGAAAAATTTCGGATGCCTGGCAAAGTACGCCGTTTCGTACTCATCGGCTTCGATGGCAAACCATGTCTCACCGAGCCGTGCATTGACGGCGTAGTCCCGGTGAATCCCGCCAGCAAGAAACCCGGCATCAACTCCTGATTGTCGGAGTAACGATGCGGCGAGACATGTGGAGGTCGTCTTTCCATGGGTACCGGCAATCACGATCCGCTTCCGCCCGGGAAAGATGGCCTGTTCCATAAATTCAGGAAAGGAAAGGTAGGGAATTCCGCGATCCCTGATCGCAACCGCTTCGGGATTGCTGGAACCGACAACATTCCCTGTAATGACGAGGTCCGGAGAGGGATCCAGGTTGGCGGGATCGTACCGGGGAATCACCTCCATCCCTTTCCAGTCCAGAATGGCCTGCATGGGAGGACCGGGATGGGCGTCACTTCCCCTGACCTTCTTTCCCATTTCATCAAGGAGGAGGGCGGTCCCGGTCATCGCCGTTCCGCAAATTCCCTGGATAAAGACCTTTCGAAGAGTTGACAGTTCAACCTCAACCAGCCCCCCCTCCCCCTGACGCGCCTTAATCCGGGTCACTCTGTTCCCACCTTCGATCAGAGGTTCTCCGCCACAGCTTTGGCCATATCCATTGTCGACGAGGATCCACCCATATCGTAGGTACGCACCTTGCCGTTCGCAATCACCCTGGAAATGGCACCTTCCAGAGCGTATGAATGGTCCGCCTCCCCGAGCCAGTCCAGCATGAGTTTGACCGAGAGCAGCATGGCCATACAGTTAACTTTGTATTTTCCTGCATACTTCGGGGCAGAACCATGGGTCGGTTCAAAGACGGCAAAGGAATCACCAATGTTTCCGGATGATGCGAATCCCAGGCCACCAACGAGCTGGGCACTCAGATCGGAAATGATGTCACCAAAGAGGTTTTCCGCGACAAGGACATCGTAGTCCTGGGGATTCTTTACCAGCCACATGGCCATGGCATCGATATTGGTTTCCCATAGCGGTATGGCGGGATAATCTTTCGCAACTTTTCTCGCAGCCCTGGTCATGATCCCGCCGGTTTCCCGGAGTACGTTGGGTTTCTCTACAAGGGTCACCGTTTTCCGATCGTATTGTTTGGCATATTCGAAGGCATCCCTCACGATGTTTTCACATCCTCGATCGGTCATGAGCCGGAGCGAAATCGCCATCTGATCCCGGGGTGTCGCGTCAAACCGCTTTGTCTTCGGGTGATGTTCCTTCAAGGCCTGCCATACACCTTCAGGAATGGGATGAAATTCGATCCCGGCGTACATGCCTTCGGTATTTTCCCTGAAAATCACGAGATCGATCCCATCCTTATAGTTCAGGGGGTTTCCGGGGTAGGCCTTGCAGGGTCGCAGGTTGGTTCTGAGGTTAAATTCCTGGCGTAAGCGGACAATGGGAGAAAAGTAGGAGAGGCCCTTCCCGCGAAGGTCAGGATGAAGCTCTTCAGCCGCTTCATCCTTAGGTTTGGAGGTAATGGCTCCAAAGAGTGAGCATGTCGAATCCTTCAACAGCTCGAGCGTGCGTTTTGGCAGAGGATCTCCCTCACTGCACCAGAATTCCCAGCCGATATCCCCGTAAACATATTCCGCGTCCAGATTCATTTTCTCCAGTACGATTTCCGCAGCATCCATGACATCTTTTCCAACACCGTCTCCAGGCATGAGAACGATTCTGTACTTCGGCATATACCCTCCTTATCTTCCTTTCATTCGTTTCGCGGCCTATTGTAATACAAAATTTCCGGTTTTGCTTGATCGAAAATCATTCCCGAAGCAGGATTTCATTCAAAGAGCCGATGCCATCCCCGAACCGGGTCGTAGACCATGATCCGGGTCATGGCAGAACGCGGGTAGACCCTTACAGCCGCCTGCAGTTCTCTTCCGTCCGTCACGTAGATGGTCCCCGGTGAACCCTGGCCCAGGGGAGAGAAAGAGCAGATGTCGCCCGCACCGAATTTTACAGGATCATCAGGATTGTGGATGGGACTTCCACTCAGCATATCCGGGATCTCCGCGGACAGGATTCCCGGAACGACCCTTCCGCGGGACAGCTGAAGAGGCGTATAGGGTCGCACCATGGGATCCACACCGCTTTGAATCTCGCGGCTCCGGATTCCGTTATGGTTTCCATCCATAAAGATGCCGAAGTAGAGTTCACCACGTTCCACCAGAAATTTCACACCTACATATCGATTACGGGATATGGCCATCTGTCTGCAGTGATTCAGAACGACATGGAACTCCCTGGATACGGTATTCAATGCTGTTCGAGTAAGAAGATTGTTGAATGCAGGGAGCGAAACAGCCAGCATGATACTGACAACGGCAAGAACAATGAGAACTTCCAGAAGTGTAATTCCGTTCCGCATGATAACCTCCTTAAAAAAAATGAGAGAGGGGGCACGAGGCCCCCTCCGGGTTAACCCTTTTTTCGGGGAACTTTCACCTTTTCGGAGAGAGTGGTTTCACCCGAAATGCTGAGATAGGGCTTTAAAAGTTCAAAGCTCTTCTCACCAATTCCTTTCACGAGCATCAACTCTTCGGGCTGAGTGAACGTACCGTTGGATGAGCGGAAATCCACGATCCGTTTTGCCAGAGAGGGTCCAACCCGCGGCAGCAGCTGAAGCTGTTCCGCCGTTGCCGTGTTGATGTTGACCTTGCCCGTCTGGGAAGCCATGGCCGGGAAAGCCAGAGCCACCATCGTTGCCACAAGGACCAGGGTTAGGGAAAAACGTTTCATCTTACACCTCCTGAAAAAGATTTTGTGTGTGTCCTCCCCTCGCTTCCGATCTCATCAGGAGCAGTCCGCATGCCAGTCAGACGACAGGGCCGTAAAATACTGTTATATTTTCACTTAGATAAATTTCGCACAAATCAGAATGACAAAAAACGATTCTCGTGCACACGGTTAGAAAAATATTTTTCCACTTGTCCCCGGCTGATCCCTGTCCTATACTGGATCCATCGAACCTCTATCCCACATTGTTCAGGAGGGAGTATGGATCACCCGCAGGAACAGCCACCCGTAACCCAGCCAAGACTTGGAAATCCCGCCCCCGCCTTCGAGGCTCGTACAACACAGGGGACCCTGCGGCTGGAAGATTTTCGAGGTTCATGGCTCGTTTTCTTCTCCCACCCGGCCGATTTTACGCCGGTGTGCACGACGGAGTTTATCGCTTTCGCTGCGATCCACCCTGCTCTTCGCTCCATGAATTGCGAGCTTCTTGGCCTTTCCATCGATTCGATCTACTCCCACATCGCCTGGATCAGGAATATCAGGGAGAAAACGGGTGTGGAGATTTCTTTTCCCATCGTTGCCGATCAGGATGGGACCATCGCAAGGCGATATGGAATGATCCAGCCGGGAGACAGTGGAACCGAAACATCCCGATGTCTCTTTGTGATTGACGATAAGGGTGTTCTTCGAGCCATGATCTACTATCCCCTCACGACGGGACGGAATATGGAAGAAGTTCGGCGTCTCGTTCAGGCTCTCCAGACTTCCGACCTTCACGGTGTTGCCACACCGGCAGACTGGAAGCCGGGAGACAGGGTTATCGTACCCCCTCCGCTGACCCAGGAAGACGCGGACCGACGGAGGGAATCATCTGAGCTGGAGTGCATCGACTGGTATTACTGCAAACAGAGCCTGCCGGACTGACACGATGCCCTGCATGAATGAAGATGGTTCATTAAGCCATCCGGCCCGCGCACTCCTTCGATTCATCTCCTCGCCATTCACGCCTGAGCTCATCGCCGAGGAGCTGGGACAACCCCTCTATCGTGTTCGCGGCGGTCTCAGGGAACTGATGGACGCAGGATTGGTAACGGAAAGGGACGGACTCTATGTCCGAACGGAAAAGGGAACGGCGGCCCTGACGGACTGATTCGATTTAAATCGTCAGGAAACCACCCGGAATCACGACATCGAGATGGTTAGTCTTCCGCTTTCCTGGCAAAGATAAAGACAACACAATAGGCAATTGCAAACATAAAGCATCCCATGCTTCCCTGAAAGAAGTTCCGGGGAATCAGGCCAAAGGGCCAGGCGGCGGGAGAGCCCAGCTGGTTGGCTACCTTGAGAAAGACACCGTATACAAATCCGATGGTGCCAATCCAGAAAACGATGCGCGGGATGAATTTCATACTCGCCTCCTTGTTGCTCAATGTGTGAGAAGTATAGCACAGCCCTCTTGACAATGGCGCTTTTGAGCGCTAACATACCGACCAGTCAGTATGGACGAATCCAACAAAACGCGAGAACGAATCCTCGATGCGGCTCTTCACCTTGTCCGCACACGCGGATACCACCTGACCACTATGGATGAGATTGCCGATGGGGCGGGGGTCAGCAAGGGAGCCCTCTACTGGCACTACAGGTCAAAAAAGGATCTCTTCCTCCATCTGATCGACTACTGGGTGGAACGTATCGCCGGTGAAATACGTTCAGCAACCGAGGGAGAGGATCGACCCGACGAAATCCTTCACAGGCTCTGTGACACGTTCATTACACAGTTCGCCCGTCATCCCGATGTATTTGAAGCCGAAACGGAATTCTGGGCACTCGCGCATCGGGACCCTGAAGCAAGGGAAAAGGTACATAAGGTATATGGAGAATTTTTCCACCTCATCGAAAAAACAATGGAACGTGGAGTTCAGGAAGGATCCTTTGTTCTGGAGGATTCCCACCTGGCTGCCCTGACCCTGCTTATCAACCTGGAATCCTGCGTCTGGTTCACCTTATTCTCACCGGACGGCGTGGATTACGGTACCTACCTGACCTATTTTCAGAAACATTTCATATCGTCGCTGGGAAGAGAAAGGAGGCAGACATGAAACAGGGAGGATCATTTCTCCTTGAACCTGTCGTCGGGAAGATATTCACCCGGGAACAGTTTACGGAGGAGCAACAGGAGATTAACGAAATGGTTCGCCAGTTCGCCCGGGAAAGAATCTATCCCAACCGGGGAGAGCTGGGGACTCATGCGAAGGAGCTTCACCTTCAATTGATGAAGGAGGCTTCGGAGCTGGGACTCACCGCCATCGATGTTCCGGAAGCGTACGGCGGAATGGATATGGACAAGATTACGTCGGCGATGGTGGTGGAAGCCCTGACAACGGGGCAGAGTGCCTCCTGGATGGTCACCTTCCTTGCCCATTGCGGAATCGGAACCCTGCCCATCGTTTACTTCGGATCCGAAGCACAGAAGGCCACCTGGCTGCCGAAGCTGACCTCCGTGGATTACCTTTCCGCCTATGCCCTGACGGAGCCCGGCGCAGGGTCCGATGCTCTTAATATCAAGACATCGGCCCATCTTTCGGAGGACGGTACCCATTACGTCCTGACGGGCACGAAGCAGTTCATCACCAACGGCGGCTGGGCCGATCTCTTCATCATCTTTGCCAAGATCGATGATTCCGACTTCACCGCCTTTGTCGTTCCACGCGACACCGAGGGGCTGACCATCGGGCCCGAAGAAGAAAAGATGGGCATCCGGGGCTCCTCGACCACAAGCGTGACCCTGGAGAATTGCAGGGTGCCCGTGGAGAACCTTCTGGGCGAGAGGGGCAAGGGGCATCACATTGCCTTCAATATCCTGAATATCGGCCGTTTCAAGCTTGGTGCGGCGGATCTGGGAGGGTGCAAGGCCTGTGTCGGGCAGGCGGTGACCTATGCCCTCGAACGAAAGCAGTTCGGCCAGCCCATCGCGACCTTTGATGCCATCCGGTCCAAGTTTGCCGATATGGTGGTTCGAACCTACGTTCTGGACTCAGCCATCTATCGGACCGTAGGACTGATGGAGGAGAGGATCTCCACGCTGGATCCATCTTCCGAAGATTACCGCTTGAAAGTCTGGGACGCGCTTGAAGCCTTTGCCATCGAGGCATCCATCGCCAAAATTCTTGGGAGCGAAACACTCTTTGGAGTTTCGGATCACGGAATTCAAATCTACGGTGGATACGGATTCATTGAAGAGTATCCCATGGCAGGGGTCTTCCGGGACACACGGATTGACAGGATCTATGAGGGCACAAATGAAATCAACCGTATGGTGATCTATGGCTATCTTCTTAAAAATGCCCTCCTGGAAGAGATTCCCCTGCGGGAATCGGTCAAGACCTGGACAAAAATGCCCTCCATGGCAGAAGGTCCCTTCGCCTGGGAGATTCAGGCACTGGAAGCCATGAGACGAATGGTCATGAAGCTGGTGGATCGCGCGATCGGCGTGTATGGCCAGGACCTTCGCAATGAGCAGATCGTTGGAGAACAGCTTGCCGATCTGGTGATCGGATATTACGGAGCCTCTTCAGCTCTGAACCGGGTTCTCCATCACGACGGATCCGGGAGAGACCGGGCTCTGAAATCGATTGTCCGGCTGGCCGTGACGTCGGTACTGAAACAGTTCACCGGAACGATCCACGGCCTGGCACCGACACTCTATCCGGGGAAGGAATGGGAGCAGGCCCGGGGTCCATTCTCCGAGCTTTTCATGTACACAATCATTCCCTTCAATCCGGTGGATGAGATCCGCCATCTGACCGACGATCTCTATCAGCACCAAACCTATCGTTACGAATAAGGAGGAACCATGAGTCAACCTGTTACCGTCATCGTAGACGCTGTCCGAAGTCCCATGGGAGTCAAAAAGGGCAACATGATCGGCATTCGGTCCGACGAGCTTGCAGCCCAGGTGACCCGTGCCCTCCTGGACCGGCAACCCGGTCTTCCGCTGGAAGCCATCGAAGATGTGGTCCTGGGCTGTGCCTTTCCGGAACACACCCAGGGCATGCTCATGGCCCGCGGTGTCGCACTTCTCGTCGGGATCCCCAGGGAGGCGGGCGCCAAAGTGGTGAATCGATTCTGCGGATCCTCGATGGACGCGGTCCATCAGATCTCCCAGGGAATCATTGCGGGTGATCTTTCCTGCGGAATTGCGATCGGTGTCGAAGACATGTTCGCCATTCCCGTCGGAGGATTTAACCCCTCCTTCCATCCCCGTCTGAGTGAGATGCGCTATTACATCTCCATGGGAGAGACCGCCGAAATCCTGGCGGAAGAAGGGAAGATCTCCCGGGAAGACCAGGAAGCCTTTTCCGTGGGTTCCCACGAAAAGGCGCTGAAGGCATGGGAAGAGGGAAAATTCAAAAACGAAGTGGTTCCGATCGATAAAAACGGGACCGTCATCGACCGGGACGAAGGACCAAAGACGCCCGATCTTGAAAAGATACGATCGCTGAAACCCGCCTTCAAAGACGGCGGATCCATTACCGCCGCAACTTCGAGCCCCATTTCTATCGGCGCCTCTGCCCTCATCGTGACCAGTGAATCCTTTGCAAAGGATCACAACCTCCCCATTCGGGCACGGATCCTTTCCCGAACCGTGGCAGGAGTTGACTGGACCCGCATGGGAATGGGTCCTCTTCCGGCCACGGAAAAGGCCCTGAAGGCAGTCAGGCTGACGATGGACGACATAGATCTAATCGAATTGAACGAGGCTTTTGCCGCGCAATCTCTCTATGTCATCCGAAAGGGCGGGTGGCCCATGGATCGGATCAACATTCACGGTGGCGCCATTGCCCTGGGGCACCCCCTGGGAGCTTCGGGCGCCCGGATCATGACTACACTAATCAATGCCCTGGAACAGACCGGCGGAAAGCGGGGGCTGGCCACAATGTGCATTGGAACGGGCCAGGGCATCGCAACCGTCATCGAGAGGGGGTAAGGCATGGATATTCAAAAGATCGGCGTGCTCGGATCCGGCGTGATGGGCAGCCAGCTGGCCGCCCACTTCGCCAATGCCGGCTTCCACACGTACCTCTTCGATTTAAACCAGGATCTGGCCGAAGGAGGATTAAAACGGGCAACCGAGATTAAGCCGAAAGCGTTTTATCATGAGCGGTTCACGAAGCGGGTCACCCCTGTAAATTACGACGAGCACCTGGACCGGCTTTCGGAATGCCAGTGGGTGATTGAGGCCATTGCCGAACGCCTGGACTGGAAAACCGATCTCTACCGCCGGGTGGGTGACGTCATGGCTCCGGGAACTATCGTGACCTCCAACACCTCCGGATTGGCCCTTTCTGACCTTACCGCGGACATGTCCGCGGGGATGAGGAAAAATTTCTTTATCACTCACTTTTTCAACCCGCCCCGTTACCTGAAGCTGGTGGAGATCGTGAACGGAGCGGACAACGACCCCGTTACCGTACAGCAGATGTCCGATTTCATTGCCCGGAAGCTGGGTAAGGGCATCGTGAACGCAAAGGACACGCCAAACTTTATCGCCAACCGGATCGGGGTCTTCGGCATGATGCTGGCCCTGGATCTGACCCGCCGGATGCGCCTGAGCGTGGAAGAGGTGGACAAGCTGACCGGACCTGTCATGGGCCGCCCCAAGTCGGCGACCTATCGTACGGCCGACATCGTGGGCCTGGACACCCTGGCCTTCGTGGCCAAAACCGCCTATGACAGGTGCACGAACGATGAAGCCCGGAACCTTTTCCAGGTTCCCGACGTCCTTCAGAAGCTGATCGAAGCCGGGCGTCTGGGTCAGAAAAGCGGGGAGGGTTTTTACAAAAAGGAGGGCCGGGACATCCTCTCCCTCGATCTGGAGACCCTGGAATACACACCTCAAAAGAAGGTGCGGATGGATGGGATCGGTGTGGCCCGGCGCCATACGGACAAGCTGAAATCGATCCGGGCCCTCGTCTTCAACCCCGACATCGCCGGCACCTTTGCCTGGGAGCTGACGATGGGAACCCTTGCGTATGCCGCCAGGAGGATTCCGGAAATCTCCGACGACATCGTCCAGATCGACAATGCCATGAAATGGGGATTCGGCTGGGATGTCGGACCCTTTGAGCTCTGGGACGCCCTGGGGGTTCACACGACGGCCCTCCGGATGGAAGCGGAAGGAAAAAAGATTCCTCCCATCGTTCAGGATCTCCTCGATGCAGGGGAAGACAGCTTCTACCGAAGGGACGAGGAAGCACGGCGTGTCTACTTCCAGATGGAATCAAAGGTAATGGAACCCCTGCCTGTCCCGAAGGATATCGTCGTTCTGGCGGATCAGAAGGCGAAGGGTAAAACCCTTCTGGAAAACTGGTGCGCCTCCCTTGTCGATCTTGACGACGGTGTCGCCTGCCTCGCCTTTCACTCCATCCTTCAACCGGAGTTCAACCCGATTGACGCCTCCATTCTGGACATGGCCGGACAGGCTCTGGCCTACGTTGGTAGAAAGGGATATCGGGGTCTCGTGATCTCCCATGACGGTACACACTTCTGCGCCGGTGCCAACCTCGCCATGATCCTGGAACTGGCACGGGCGAAGAAGTATGACATGCTTGCCATGGTATCCAAGACCTTTCAGGACCTGGGTCAGGCCATGAAGTATGCTCCATTCCCGGTTGTGGCGGCGCCTTTCAGCGTCTGCCTGGGAGGCGGATATGAAATTTCAGCCCCGGCGGACCGGGTAGTGGCCCTCGCCGAACTCTACTGTGGGGCCGTGGAGGTCGGGGTCGGTCTGATCCCGGGCGCCGGCGGAAACCTGCGGATTCTGGAGACGATCCACCGCTGCACGCCCGTCAGGAAGTTCGGTCCCTTTCCTCCGGTTCAGAAGGCCTTCGAAACGATCGGATTCGCGAAGGTTTCGATGTCGGCATATGAAGCCATCGATCTGGGGTATTTTCCGCACGACACGAAGATCGTTCTCTCCCGGGACCACCTCCTGGCCACGGCCAAGCAGGAAGTCCTGACCCTTGCCGAGAACTACAATCCTCCGTCACCTCCTGATGACCTTATTCTTCCGGGAGAGGGAGGAAGGCTCGCCGTCGAGTCGACGATCGACAACTTCCGCTATGCCGGAACGATCAGCGAGCACGACGCCCTCATCGGCAAGAAGCTGGCATATGTCCTGACGGGCGGTGAACGGGCAAACGGGATCACGCCCCTTGACGAGCAGTACATGCTGGATATCGAGCGGGAAGTCTTCGTGAGCCTGGCCGGGGAACCGAAGTCCCAGGAACGGATGGGCTACATGCTGAAGAAGGGAAAACCCCTCCGGAACTGAGTAAAAACTTTACAGCAGTCGTCAGCCTTTTGCCAGATCATTAAATTCCTGAACCGTCCGGGTGAACTCCTTCAGGAGTTCCCCGGGCGTTTCGGGGTTGTCGCCAAAAACACCAACAAGAGCATTGTAATACCATCGTCGTCCCTCCTTCCCTCCTTTCAGCTTCTTCAGGAGGCTGTCACCCTGGTCGCGGTAGAGCCGTATAATCGTCCGAAGGTTGTAGATCTTATCCGCAAGGGAAACAAGAAGAATCGATCGATCGAAGGTGGACACCCTGGCCAGGTAGGCCTCTTTCCTCGTTTTCCATGGTGGCCTGGGGGTCTCCTCGCTGTCGGTGCACCCGATAACAATACGGGTAACCCTGTCCCCGAATGTCCTTCGTATGGCCTCCCGCGTCTCGCTCCCGCCCTGATCCTCCACCGCGTCATGGAGGAGCGCCGCCATGGCTTCCTCCTCATCGGCACCGAATTCCATGGCGATACTGGCCACACCGAGAAGGTGGGCGATGTAAGGAATTTCCGTTCCCTTCCGTTTCTGCTTGCCATGCAGGCGGACGGCCCATTCGAGGACTTGAACAAACCGGTTCGAAGGGATCATGACCACTCCTTTCTCTCCTTCATCATACCTCAGCCCGCATGAACCGGGTTTTCAGCCATCCCCCCCCACTACACACCGAGTATGAGAATTGCGGGCCGGCCCGTGTACAATGGGATCCGATGAAACGCCTTCTTCTCACGGCCGGTGTCCTGCTCGCGGCATTCATTACCATCCATATCCGGGTGACCCTCGGTTCCCGGATCCATCTGGACCGGGCCCGGGAACACAGAGCGTCGGGAGAGGTGCTGCCCGCCGTAATGGAGTACCAGACCGCTATCGGCTACTATGCCCCGCTCAACCCGTACAGCCGCCGCGCGGCCGTTGAATTGACGTCATGGGCTGACGAAATGAAGCGTGAAGGTTCCGTTACAGCCTTTGAGGTTCACGATCGAGCCCGGCGATCGATCCTGGGGCTCCGCTCCTTCTACCAGCCCTACCGGGATCTCCTCACAAATCAGAACAAAACAGGATCCCCTCGGGATCCCAACCTCTTTCTCTACATTTTTTCTGTCGTCTGTCTTGCCGTTTCCTGGGGAGCCTGGTGGATCCGCTCCCTCCTCTGCCGGTGGAAAATTAGTCTCTCTCTAACTTTCCTTGCTCTCTGGGTGGTATTTCTTTCTCTCTCCTGACACCCGATTCCACTTTTAAATAACTGTCCGCCACCGTTTTCCAGGGCTCCTCCAGACCGGATCCGATAAGCCAGTCGTGGATACAGGAGGGAAAATGGAGCCGGGAGGCGTGGACCAGGAACGACGCAAGCCATTCGGGAGAAAGATCCGAGGGCTTGTGGGCTTTGCAGATTCCGCAGAGCACAGCCTCTGATTCCTCCAGGCTTTCCTGTTGTCGCAGGAGGTCCAGCAGGAGGGAACGCGCCGGGAAGAGGGTTGTATCCACCTGAAGGGCTGAAACAAGATCCTCTTTCGCTCCTTCGGTCTTACCGAGCTGAAGACGGGCCCGCGCACGGTTGTAGAGGGTAGCCGCCTGGCCGGGATCCAGCTCCAGGGATCGGCTGAACCAGGCTTCGGCCTCTTTCCACTTTTTTTCTTCGACGCTCAGAAGTCCCAGGGTCGAAGGCGGCTGGGGCAGGGAGGGATCAAGATCGATGGCCCGTTTGAGGACTGCCCGGCTCTCTTCGTTTTTCCCCGATTGAAGCAGGATAAAGCCTTTCAGGCTTAAAGCGGGAGCCAGGTAAGGGTCAATCTTCAGAGCCTGATCGAGGGACTTCAGGGAAAGATCATGGTCTCCGAAATCTCTGGCCATCTGCGCAATCCTGAGGTCAAGAGGAGCCAGGTCGGAAAGGTACAGGGCCCGGGCAAGAGCTTCTCCTCCCCCGTCCCCGCCCCTGGCCCTTCGAACCAGATCGGAGGCCAGGACCTGCCGGCTCATCCAGTCAGGCCTGGCGTTCACCCTGGGTTGAGGCGGCGGTAATGCGGGTAAAACCCGGGTTCCCGGCAGCACGGCCTGTGCCACTGTACCGGTGAAAAGCAGATGCCATGAAGTCGGTATGTACTCCAGGAAGGGATCCGAGAAGACAACAGCCCGGCCCTCTTTCAGAAGGGCGGTCACCTTCGGCTCCTCTTTCGATTGTCTGTAGCGTGTGAGCTCTCCCTCATTCAGAAGGAAAAGAGGCCGGTCGTACACGGTCTGAAAGAGATTGCCCTGGCGGTCCCATATATCCATATCGGGACGGGCTCCTTCCACTAATGTCAGGTAGGCAAGGGGAAAGGTTGTGTTGTCTTCCCAGGTAAAGAGAGCACCTCCGGCAGGCACCTGGGCAAGTACGGCCTCCACGGTGTCCCTGATAATAAGGTTTTCGTGGACGTCCCGGTAGGGAAAGGGAACGAAAGACCAGGCAAGGACGGCTCCCAGAACCATCCATTTTCCGGCTTCCATCCATCTGTACCGTTGATGGAGGTCGGTAAGGGCGAAGAGAGACAGGAGAACAAGACCGATGACGGAGGGAATGGCGTAGGCTTCCGAGGCCAGGGGAGCGGTATCGGCAAAGACGATAAAGGCACCATCGGCCAGAACAACAGGGAGAGCCATCCAGGCCAAAAGGTTCTTTCGCTTCCATCCGAACCACAGGCCGGCCATGGCAAGGGGGAGAAGGAGGAGAAGGTTCGACCAGAGGATGTGAACATATTCAAAGGTTCGCGTGAGGTAGGCTCCGACCGGCAACGTCAGCATCCGACCCCGGACCTGCCGGTTGGTTAGATGCCAGAAGAAGTTCTGGAGGGTTTCGGGGTTTCCCCAGTCCATTGCAGGGTTTTGAAGAGATCGCACGGGCAGGTAGAGATAGAGGGAAAGGGGCAGTAAGAATGCGGGAGCGATACGGATGAGGCGAACCAGAAAGGTACGGAAATCCCTCCGGACGGGCCAGGCAAGGAGTCCCAGGACCAGAGGCGTCAGAGGCACGAGACCCATGTGGCAGGTCAGGAGAAGTCCCCAGAGAAAAGCGGACAGAAGAGGTGGGCAATCGTCATCCAGTTTTTTCGGCAGTGAGGAGAAAAAGAGAAGGAGAAGGACAACTTCCAGCGTGTACACCTCCGCCATCTCCGCCTGGGACCAGAGTACCGGGGAGAGACCTGCCGCCAGGGCGGCCGTCAGGGACAGGACCCGGTTGCCCGTGATACGGAAGGCAAGGCCTGCAAGGATCCAGAAGGCCAGAAGCGCCATCACGGCGGAAAATAGGCTGGCCCGCCATGCGATGTGGCCCAGGGGAACCACGGAAAGAAAGAGCTTGCACAACATCATGTACATGGGAGCCCCGGGGGGATGACCGATTCCCAGGGTCCAGGCCGCCGTGGTGAGTTCCCCGGCATCGTGCACGTAAACCGATGGTGCCATGGTGTACAGGTAGAGTCCCCCCAGCAGAGCGAGAACGATCCACCGTTCACGGCCCACAGGAGTTTCTCCTCATGACCAGAATATCTTCCAGTACCAGAAAATCGAGGCCGCACCGTTCGAAGATTGCGGCGGCATCTTTCGGGGAGTTGGCCAGGGGTTCGCCTTTACCGTTCAGCGAGGTGTTCAGCAGAACGGGGAGACCGGTCAGCGCTTCAAATTCAAGGAGAAGTTCATCCAGTCCCGAACCATCCCCCGGTGTCACGGTCTGGATCCGGGATGTCCCGTCTTCGTGGATAACGGCGGGAATCAGGGCGCGGGTCTCTTCGGGCAGGAGAAAGGTCTGGAGCATATAGGGGCTTGATACCACGCCGGGAAAGAGGTCTCGACATCGATCGATAAGGACAGCCGGGGCAAAGGGCTGAAAAGATTCCCGTTGCTTTATGGCCCGGTTTAATCGGTCTCGAACACCTTTGCTTCTTGGATCGGCCAGGATGGAGCGGTGCCCCAGGGCCCGGGGTCCCATCTCCGACTTCCCCCGGAACCACCCCCCGATGGCTCCCTTTGCCAGCAGTTCCGCGGCTTTTAGGACTGCATCTTTTTCCAGCACGATGTGCGTTTCCCCAAGTGCTTGAACCGCACCGCCCAGCTCTTCCCTGGAGGCTTCGTACCCCAGATAGGGATGTTCCAGAAACCAGTGTGGATCGGCCTTCCCCATCAGTACCGCTCCCAGGGCCGTTCCCGCATCTCCTCCCGCGGGAAGGCAGTAGAGGTTGCCGCAGCCGGATGTTTGCCGCAGGGCTCCGTTCAGGGCCGGATTCAGCGCCATCCCCCCCCCGAAGCAGAGGTCCCGGCACCCGGTTTTGTCCAGCAGAGTTTTCGCCATGTGAAGGCTGACCCGCTCCACGTTCTCCTGAAGGACCCGGGCGAGGGCAAAGTGCCGATCTTCCAGAGGTTCCCCTTCCCTGCGTGGAGGGCCAAAGACCTTTCGAAAGATCGGCGTTGTCCAGGTTCCTCCAAAATCGAACCACTTCCTCTCTGTCTGCAGGGATAATCCATGAACCTGGAAGACGGACCCAAAGTCAATCCTGTAGCGATCATCCCCCAGGGCCGCCATCGACATGACCTTTCCCTCTTCCCGGTTGTGGCGAAACCCGAGATGCTCCGTCACGGCGGCATAGACCAGGCCAGGGGAGTGGGGAAAGGGGAGCCTGCCCAGGCGGGTCAGGCGGGGTGCGGGAAAGCGCTCCGCCCGATAGAAGGCTCCGGACCATGCTTCCGCCACTCCATCCAGAACCATCACCGCAGCCTGTTCGAAGGGTGAAGCAAGAAAGACTGCAAGGGCATGGGCCAGGTAGTGGTCCGAATGGGTGACGGGAGCGTGAATATCCAGAGAAAAAAGCCGGTTTCCGATTCCCTGCATCCTTCGGCCCTTTTGCCAGAGATCCAGAAAACGGCTAACGGCAGTAAGAGGGTTTCGTGAAAGGTACGTCAGCCGCTTCCAAGCACCCCGTTCCGGCCGAAAGGGAAAGGTGACACGGTCAATATCTTTTGCACTGACTCCGGAGGTATTGAGGCAGAACCGGATGGAACGGTAAGGAAATTCAGGATCTCCCTTGATCCGGGAAAAGCGCTCTTCCTCCGCGAAGGCCACCGGGCGGCCGTCGATAGAGAGGGCGGCGGAGGCATCGTGGGTAAAGGCGTGAATCCCCAGGGAAATCATTGGATCTCATTATATAGCCGATCCGCAGAGGAGTACGAATCCAGCCCGGGACCGCCGATTTCTATTTATCCCTTCGATTTTTCCTTGACTTTACGATATCATTCCCGTATTCTCGAGAGGAAATGCTTACAGCGTTTGAGAGAACAATTGGCGACCTTTCCAACCCCCCTTCCTCCTCTTAACTAAACGACCTGTCCTTTCCTCTCTCAGAGGTTTTGATCCAAATCTCATCGCAGAGCATGACTATATTTTTTTATCTACCATCTGGAGGCCTCTCATGCTGAATTCCGTCCTTACCGCCGTTGTGGCTTTCGTGCTTCTCTTTTCTCCCGGACCCGATATAAAGAACGAGCTTTCGTCCATCCCTCGGGTTCAGCAGGTGACGGAGAAGGTTCTGAATTCAAGCCTGATCCTGCTCCGGGCAGGAGAGATAGACCCATTGGAAGGGATCCCGGATGAATCGGCCTACGGGCTCACCGGCTGGCGGGACTCCGACTCCGGGGAGATCCTCTGCATCGTGCAGTTCGACCGTACCCCAACCCGGGACATGGCACAGAGCCTGAATCCCTACATTACGGAGAGGCTCTACTACATACCCAATCATGCCTACCTGGTTCGAGTGAAAGCCGGAGCTCTGAATTCTCTCCAGAGTGTTTCCGGGATTCGTGCAGCCTTCCGTCTGCCCAAATGGGCCAAGATTGACCCCATGGTATGGGAACAAAATAAAGATACGGTAGAGATTGAAGTCATCACGGCGCCGGGAAGGGATGCACTCAAGGTCGCCCACGTGCTGGAAAGCGAGATGGATGGCGTCAAGATTCTTACTTCAGAATATCACCACCGGCAGGGACGGCTGGATTGCATGGTTGACAGAAATAACCTGGAACAGATTCTGGACACCCTGTCGGGAATGGAGGACGTCCTCTCCATCATGCCCTACCTGGAAAAACAGCTTCTGAACGACAATTCCATCTGGGTGGGGCAAAATTACGATACAGCCAACACAACCACCTATTCCCTCTCTGCCACGATCTGGAACCATGGAATTTCGGGACAGGGCCAGGTCGTCTGCGTGAACGATTCCGGCCTTGATAACGACATGTGCTACTTCCGGTATGACAGCACCGATGAAAGTAAGACTTCCGTCCAGCATCTGATCCCTCCGGACACGGGAGTCCTTATGGACGGAACAGGCGGCAATCCATACAACAAGGTCATCGCCTACTACGTTCAACCGGGGGCCGACGAGTGGGATACGGGGTCCGCTTCCTACCACGGGACCCACGTTTCAGGTTCGGTCCTGGGAGATAACTTTGCTGCGCTCTCCGATCCCAACCCGGTTACCGGCCACAACTCCGGGGACGGAATGGCCCCCAACGCCCGGCTCGTCATGCAGGACGTGGGCGATTCATCGGGTAGCTTAAGCGGCCTGGCCGGCGACCTCTCCGACATGTTTCAGCAGGCGTACGATGCCGGGGCACGGATCCATTCCGACTCCTGGGGCACGACGGAAAGCATCTATGATGCCACGGCGATGGACATGGATGAGTTCATGTTCCGTCATGAGGATTTTCTCTTCTCCGTCGCCATGGGGAACTCCGGGACCGGATCTGCAGACGGTTCCATCGGCTCTCCCGCCACGGCCAAGAGCATCGTCAGCGTCGGGGCGACATCGAATGGAAGCTCATCCCAGGCCAATAATTTGATGGATTACAGCCGGGGTCCAGTGGACGACCAGAGGCTCAAACCCGATGTCTGCTCTCCCGGATCTTCGATCAACTCCGCCTCGGGATCGACAAGCAACACCGACAACAACTGCAGTCCCAAGACCATGAGCGGCACGTCAATGGCGACACCGACCACGTCGGGGTTTCTCGCCCTGATCCGCCAGTACTACACCGATGGCTTTTATCCCTCCGGTACAGCCACTTCCGCCGACGCCATGACCCCATCGGGGGCACTCATGAAGGCGACGATCGTCAACGGCGCGATGGAAATGACAGGAACGGACTACGCGACCAGCTCCACCATTACCCACATTCCCTCTATGGACCAGGGGTGGGGCCGCACCCACCTGGATAACGTTCTCTACTTTGATGGAGATTCGCGTCAGCTTCGGGTATGGGACGTCCGCCATTCGGAGGGCCTCTCCACGGGGGAGCAGGTTGAGTACCAGATCGACGTCCAGTCTTCCTCCCAGCCCCTGAAGGTACACCTGGTCTGGAGCGATCCCGAGTCGACGACCCTGGCCTCCGTGAATCTTGTCAATAATCTCGACCTGGAGGTTGTCTCCCCCGGCAGCACCACGTACCGTGGAAATGTATTTAACAACGGACAGTCCACAACAGGCGGCACCGCCGATGTCCTGAACCCCATCGAAGGGTTTGTCCTGAACAGCCCTGCCACGGGAACCTGGACCCTGCGTGTAAAGGGCACGGCGGTGCCGGGTACGGGAACGGCTCCCTACAGCGACCGGCAGGGGTACGCCCTCGTGGCCACCTTTGCCACCTGCGCAACCGCCCCCTCCGCCCCCACCGGTCTCACCGCGACAAACAACGGCTCAACGGGGATCGATCTGTCATGGACCAGCAGCGACACATCCTTCCTCATCTACCGGGCGCCGGGTACCTCCCCTTCCCCGGAAGACTTCACCCTCGTGGGAACCGCGTCCGGGACAACCTATACCGACACAACGGTCCAGGGCGGGTACTGGTACACCTATCGGGTACGGGCAACAGACAACTGCGGGGAAAGCGATCCTTCCAACGAGGCCAGCGATAAGTACACTGGAAACTGCAACCTCTTCCCGACCTTCGCCGGACTGGTATCCGTGAATAATGACATGTCCTCACCTCTCTGCGATCTGGTTCTCTCCTGGGAAGCAGGGTCGAGCAACTGTCCCGATGCAAGTACGCTCTGGTACAACGTCTACCGCGACACGACGCCCTACTTCACCCCGGGACCTTCCAACCTGATTGAATCCACAACCGAAATTACATGTACCGATTACCTTGTCGATCCAATGGTTACCTACTACTACATCGTCCGGGCCGAGGATAGTACAACGCTTAACGGGGGAAACCACAACGGTGGAAACGAAGACGCAAATACGGTCATGATTATGGGAACTCCATGGGCAGCCGGAAGGGTTCCTGGGACCTTCAGCGACGACGGCGGAGACACCAACGCCAAGCTCTTCCTGGAGGGGGAATGGAGGGTGACCAACCAGGAAAACCACACGACTGGCGGCACCTATTCTTACCACAACGCGAAAGACGGGAATGCATACGCAGCCGGCCAATGCGCCGCGGCCACGACTCCGCCCCTGGATCTCCAGCCGGCCACGTCCCCTGTTCTCAGCTACTGGATCCGGATGAATGTCGAATGGGAATGGGACGGGGTCGTGACGGAAATCTCCACCGATGGAGGACTGTCCTGGTCCACACTGGCCCCCAATGAAACCTATCCCGGTGATTTCAGCACCGGGGGTGGCGTCAGCTCTCCCATCAACGCCTGCGATTACTCGCTGAGCCAGGAATGTTTCAATGGTCCGAGTGATAACAGCGGCCTTACGAACTGGGCCCAGTATACGCACAATCTCGCAGCTTACGCCGGACAGACGGTACAGATCCGATGGAACTTCTCCTCGGACGGCGGTTTCGAAGTGGAAGGGTTCTACCTGGACGACATCCAGGTGACCTTCGCATCGGTCAACACGGACTGTGCCACCAGCGACGGAGCCGTGGCCCTTGACCGGGACACGTACAACTGTGACGGGGACACGATTTCCATTAATGTTGGAGACCGCGATCTGCGGGGGAACGGAACCCAGAATGTCACGATCAACTCCACCACAGAACCGGGTGGAGAAACCGTTACTCTGACCGAATCACCGGCTAATTCAGGGAATTTCATCGGGACAATCACCACGACTGGATCGGCTCCACCCTCCAACGGATTTCTCTCCCTTACGCATGGGGATACGATCACGGTCATGTACGTCGACGCCGATGACGGAAACGGCGGCATCGACGTATCCAAGACAGACACGGCCACGGCGGACTGTACTCCCCCGATGATTTCCAATGTGCAGGTCATCAATATCGGTTCCTCGAGTGCTACCGTGACATGGGACACCAACGAAGTCGCCGACAGCCGGGTGACCTACGAAAACGATCCCTCCCCGTCGGCTTATATCAACTATGAGGGAAGCTACGTCACCTCCCACAGCCTCACGCTCACGGGACTCTATTCCTGCACCAAATACTTCTTCTTCGTTGAGTCCACCGATCCCTCCCTTAACCATGCCCTGGACGACAACAGCGGAAGCTACTACACTTTTACGACGATCGTGAATACGAACCCGACCTACGCTGCCTCCGGGCTTCCGCTTCCGATTCCAGATGGGAATCTCACCGGAGTCAGTTCCACCATTTCGGTACCTGACGATAAAACTGTCGTGGACGTGAATGTCACGCTTTCCATTACGCACCCCTACGATGGAGATGTGGATATTTATCTCATCGGGCCCGACTTGACCCAGATCGCCCTGAGCCTTGATCACGGATCGACCGGCGATAATTACACCAACACCACATTCGATGATGAAGCGGGAACTCCTATCGCCAGCGGAACCCCTCCATTCACGGGCTCCTTTCAACCGGACCAGGCTCTGTCCGCGTTTGACTTGGGAAGTGCACTCGGGAACTGGACCCTGAAGGTGGCCGATGATGCGGGAGGGGACACCGGAACCCTCGACGCCTGGTCCATCACCTTTGAGTACCCTCCCGAAAGCTGTCCCACGTCCGATGGAACGGTCGAACTGGACGACACCCTCTACGGCTGTTCCGATGCACTTTCCGTACTTCTTCGCGATGCCGATCTCATGGGAATGGGAACGGTGACGGTCGAGCTCTTCAGCGACACCGAAACGACTCCGGAGGATGTCAGCCTCTCGGAGGATCCCGCCTACAGCGGCATCTATACCGGGACCTTCACAACCTCCTCCACAGCTCCCGTGCACGGAGACAACCTCCTGAGCCTCTCGGCAGGAGACACGATCACCGTCCGTTATACCGACGCCGACGACGGCCTGGGCGGGACCGATGTAGTAAAGACCGATACGGCCTCGGCGGAGTGCCAGCCTCCCGTGATCTCCAACGTCCAGGTTACCTCCATCACCGATTCGAGTGCGGTCATCACCTGGGATACCGATGAATCCTCCGACAGCCGTGCCGTCTGGTCAGACACGTCACCACCCTCCGGATCCGAGGCCAGTGATACCGCCCTCGTAACCTCCCATTCGATTCCGGTCACCGGGCTTGATCCCTGCACGACGTACTATTTCTATGTTGAATCCACCGATATCTTTTCCAACACGGCAACCGACACAAATGGAGCAAGCTACTACTCCTTTGAAACGTATGGAACCGCCCAGCTCTTTGGTCCTGACGATGTCGAGGCGGGTGTTGGAACCTGGACTCCGACGTCCAATACCGCCACAATCTGGCACCGGGACACCTGTCACGCGGCTTCCGGATCCTATGCATGGAAGGCGGGAGCCAGTGATGCCCCGACCTGCACGGCCACCTACCTGGCCAGCACTACGACCGATTTGGAGTCCGGAACGATTAACCTCGGCTCTCCCGGTCACAGCTTCCACCTCCTCTTTAACCAGTGGTACGAAACGGAATCGGGATATGACTACTGCTACGTCCAGATCAGTGAAGATGGAGGAGCGTACACCGATATTGTTCCACGGTATGCCGGTTCCAGCGGCGGTTGGCAGGCCGCGGATTATGACCTTTCCGCCTTCTCCGGGCCGGTGAAGATCCGGTTCCGTTTCACGAGTGACAGCGGTATTAACCGTGAAGGATGGTACATCGATGATATCGAGATCCGGGGCCCAATGCCCTGCGGTGCCAGCCTCGCGCTGGACAGCTACTCCTTTACCGATTCCTGCAGTGGAACGGGTTCGGGCGGAGACGACATCATCGATGCCGGCGAAGACCTGGAAATTGTTGTCACGCTCTTCAACAACGGCATTGACCCCGCGACCGGTGTACAGGCAACGCTGTCTTCGACGACCCCGGGCGTGACATTCCCCCCCTCCGGCAACCTTGCCGGTTTCCCCGATATCGATCCCCTGACGGGCGAAGTGTCCCTTTTCCCCCATTTCACGGTCCACGTGGGAAATTCCGTCGCCTGTGATGAGCTTCTGGAGTTTGACCTTCTGATTACAGCTGACGACGGGGGAAGCTGGTCCGATTCCTTTACGCTCACAACGGGGCTTCTCACCCCGCCCACGCCGGTCTCTGAGTCCTTTGAACCCGGCGTCACTCCCCCGGCGCTCCCCTCCGGATGGTCCGTCGAACAGGTGAACGGCGGATCCGGGGCCTGGGCGACCCGGGCCGGAACGCGTAATCCTTCCGGGTATGCATCCCACTCTTCCCCCAATCTGATCTATTTCAACTCCTACAGCGTGTACAGCGGGAATGATGTCCGTCTCCGCACGGTCAACAGCTTCTCCACCGTTGGAGCCACCGACGCCTCCCTGACCTTCTGGATGTTCCATGATGACGGGTACAGTACGAGCAATGACCGTCTACAGGTCCAGGTTTCCACCGACGGAACAGCGTTTGCCAATGTAACGGGTGCCCTCTTTCAACGGTACGATGCATCGGAGGACTCCTGGCAGGAGCACACGGTCGATCTCTCCGCCTACCTGGATGAACCGTATCTATGGATCGGCTTTGTCGGAATATCGGGATATGGGAACGACATTCACCTCGACGACATCGTCGTGACCCTTGCAGGAACGGGGGGTTGTTCGATGACGGAATGCCAGGGTGTACCGGACGAAGTGTCCGCCTCCGGAAGCTCTTTCCCGCTCAAGATCGAGAAAGATTCCACCATGGTCGCCTGTTCCACGGGATACTGCCTTACGTTCGAGAAGATCACCACAGCGACGGGATACAACGTCTACGAGGGTACGCTCGGGAACTTCTACGACCACGACTCCGCGGGAACGAATGCCTGTGATGCGGCTCCCTCCGATCTCGGTGACGGAACAATGCGTCATGACCTGAGCCCGACGGGGAGCGAAAACCGCTACTACCTGGTGACTGCCTTCAACGGAAACGGAGAAGGAACAGCGGGAATTGCCGGGCGGGATGCCGGCCTTTCCTGCGCCCCCTGACCTTTTATGCTTACCATTCATGCCCCCCGCACGGGGGGCTTTTTTTATGGATACTGAGCCTGTAAATCAGATGTTTTCAAATTGAAAGAAGTGCTTCAGCACGAAGCTGAAAATCGCCATCCCGATATTTTTCATAAGTGATCCGGCATGAATCTTCTGAGAGGAGGCAATCAGGATCTGAAAGGAGATCAGGAGCCCCAGCACCGCCCCCCCGAGGGCAAACGCCTCTTTCCGCTTCAGAACATATTCCTTGACCTTCTGTCGCAGTGACACCAGCATCATAGCTCCCGACAATAAAACTCTTTTCGTACCCTACCACAGAGGGACAGGGTGCACAACCATTTTTTCTCTTTGTACGCAGTGGATCAGGATTCGTTCACACAGTTATCTGGAGACACCTCTAGTAATTTCATAGCCAGCATCGGAGCAGGAGTGCGTGCTCTTCTCCGATGTATTGCTGTATCCGGTGTCGAAGATGACTGCTCGTTATGAGCGGCTCGGCTGGAATCAGAAGACGGGGAACGCAGTGAAGAACAAGCTGTTAGGGAAAGGGCTTGTCCGGGTGGAGAACGTCACAACGCCACACGGGCGGGTTCGCATTCTTTCGTTGACGGATTCGGGCGAGGTGCGTGCAAGGGAGTATGGGCATGAGTTTCCTCCTGGGCGAAGGGCGAGCGTGGAGCATGAGTTCTGGAAGGTGGAACTGGCCGGGCAGCTGGAAGGTCTAGGGTTCTCTGTGGAGGTTGAGTACGCGCTTGGCGATGGGCTGTCGGTGGATCTCTGTGCGGTGAGAGGGGATCTGCGCTTGTTCGTGGAGGTGGAAACGGGGAAGTCTGATGTTGTGGGGAATGTGCGGAAGTGCGCACGGGTGGGCGGGGTCGTCCTCTTTTTCTTTACCTCGCAAAAGGTGTTCAGGAAGTTTCAATCGTTGTTTGAGCAGCTCGGGAATCCCAGGATGCAAAGCTGCGGGCCGAAGGATTGGCCTCGGATGCTTGAACGACTGTCAGGAGGAGATTTACCCTCCTCCTGAGCTCTCCCCTTGAAATTTACCAGATTCAGACTTATTTACTAGGAAGATACTCGAATGAGATAATACTTAGGGTCCACTGAAAAACGATTCTGTTTTTAATTGGAACGGTAGGGAATCTGGA